>MFVV01000026.1 GCA_001786225.1 Candidatus Nomurabacteria bacterium RIFCSPLOWO2_12_FULL_46_14
TGGGAAACCAGAACATAGTGATCCGACCATACGCATTAGACGCGGTGGAAGCTCAACGGATAAAAGCTACTCTAGGGATAACAGGCTAGTTCCGCCTAAGAGTTCATATCGCCGGCGGAGTTCGGCACCTCGATGTCGGCTCACCTTAGCGCGGTGGTGGAGAAGCTACCAAGCGTTTGGCTGTTCGCCAATTAAAAAGGTACGCGAGCTGGGTTCAGACCGTTTAGGAATTGGGTTTTAGGTTCTAGTGACTAGGTTCTAGCTGAATGCAAATTCTCCTAGCCACCTATAATTAAAACTTACTGCCTGATTCTTGAACAGTCTGAATCCCGCGAGGAAATATTCTGTTATACAACCAAGTGCATTAAATTGCACATCACGGCGGCGCTTTGCAGAAATGCAAGGTGGCAAGCTAACTTATATCGGTGGAATCCTATTCATTAAAATGAAGGACAACGCCGAGGGAAGTTTACAACACCCGTAGAGACTGAATGTTAGCCAGCTCATTTTTGAGTTGATGTCACAGTCCGATCCTTCCAGTAATGGAAGTTAACATAGATGCGTGAGACAGGTTGGTCTCCTATCTACTGCACTCGTTGATTCTTGAGAAGATTTGCCGATAGTACGAGAGGACCTCGGTGAACTGACCTCTGGTGTATCTGCTGTCGCGCCCGCGGCACCGCAGAGTAGCTATGTCGGGAATGGATAACCTCTGAAAGCATCTAAGAGGGAAGCCAGCTTCAAGATTAGGAATCGTTAAGAACCCTAGGAGATGACTAGGTTGATAGGCTTTAGGTGTAAGCGCAGTAATGCGTTGAGCCGAGAAGTACTAATGTTTCGATTCCTGTTAAGAAATTTGGAAACCACTGCGTTCCGACAAACATCGGGACTGAAATTTAAAGATTAAAAAATTTAAATATTATTTGAATGTTTTGTTTTGGTGGCTCGACGCTGGGGTCACACCTCTTCCCATTTCGAACAGAGAAGTTAAGCCCAGTAGTGGCGATGATAGTCCCTCGGGGCGAAAGTAGCTAGCCGCCAGAACAAAATATTCAATTTTGTGTTAAAATACAGGGGTGATTGAAAAGGATATTATCAAGGCCATCTTGGAATATGCTATTCGCGCGCCATCTACTCACAATAGCCAGCCATGGCTATTTAAGATTGAGGGCGACAAAGTTCACATATTTTTTGATAAAAAATATGTCTTGCCTTTCGTGGATAAAGAAAATCGGGATTTACACATCAGCATAGGCTGCATGCTGGAAAATTTAAGAATCGCGGCTCTGAATTCTAATTTTTATACCCATTTTTCCTATGGTCCTTTTAATAATGAAACCAAATTGGCCGAGGCCGCGCTTAATCCCGGGAACGTCAGCGACTTGGAAAAAGATTTATTTAATGCTATCCCCGGGCGGGTCAACGCGCGCGGTCTTTTTATCCAAGAGGACATTCCCCCGGATTTGATAAATAAAATAAACGCTCTATGTCTGGCGCCAGACTTAACTGTAAGTTACATAACGGATAAAAATAATATAAAGGCCATAGCTCGCTTGACCAGAGAAGCCATTAAAGAGGCCTATAACCAAAAAGAATTCCGAAAAGAAATGTCCCACTGGATGAACAGCAACCTTTCCTTAAAAAAGGAAGGCCTCCCCGGTTATGCCCTGAAAATGCCTTTTTTCGTCTCGCTTATCATTCCGATTTTAATCCGATATTTTAACATTGGTTTTCTGATTGCTAATAAAAGCGCCCAAGCTTTGAGTTCGGCCCCGCTTATTATTGTTATTTCCGGGCCGGATGATAAAAATTCTCGGCTGAAAGTAGGCATGCTCGCAGAGCGAATAATGCTCTATCTGCAATCTTTGAAATATCAAACTTCCATTTATGTGGGAGCCGTGGAAATAGGCGGGCGTTACGCGTCAATACAGAAAATTGCTCAAACAGAACATCGGCCGCAGTTCGTCTTTGCGGTCGGGCATATCCCAGGAAAACATCGTCTAACGCCGAGGCACAAATTGGCAGAAAAAATTATTCCATAATATTTCCAAGAATCATGAATAAGCAAAAGGAAGTGGAATACGAACCAAAATTATTTAACCTAGAGACAGAAGCTGGCCGCGCCGCCTGGGGCAGATTCCGAGAAGACAATCCGAGCATGCGCCGCGTAGATACATTGGGCGAGCAAAAATACGAACTGGCTTTAGTCCGAAAGCCCTCTTTGGTTTCCCACGAATCTTTAAATGGCAATCTTTCCTTGCCTGTTTCTCCGGACGAAGGCGTGTGGTCATATTTTTCGTGGACGAATACGGCAGTGCGGATACTCCCCAAAGAAGATTATGAAGAACTTAGATTGTCTCGGAACAGAAATTTAATAACTAGAGATGAACAGAATCAGCTGGCATCGTCCATTGTGGGCGTGGCCGGGTTAAACGTTGGCAATCCGGGCGCCGTCTGCATCGCTCTGGAAGGCATATCTGGCAAGTTAAAATTGGCGGACTTTGACGCGTTATCTGTTTCCAATTTAAATAGATTTAGAGCCGGGCTGTCCGATATCGGTATTAATAAAACCCATATTTCCGCTAGACAGATTTACGAAGTTAATCCCTACGCGGATGTGAATTTATATACTAAAGGTATTAAGGAAGATAATATTATGGATTTTTTAAACAAGCCTAAGGTTGATATTCTTATTGAAGAGATGGATAATTTAAAATTAAAAATAGCCATTCGGGAAAAAGCGCGAGCTTGCGGTATCCCCGTTATTATGGCGACCGGCAACGGGGAAGATGTTTTGATTGATGTGGAAAGATACGACCTGGACAAAAATCTGCCGTTACTTAACGGCTATTTGGAAAAAGAAGTGATGGAACGTGTCGGGGGCATAAAACCCGGAGAGGGGTCTTATCGGGAACGCATAGACCTGGCCCGTGATTTTATGGGAGTTTCCTATCTAGCTCCAAGACTTTTGCTTTCTTTCCAAGAGGTAGGCACAAGCCTGGCCGGAATTCCCCAGCTGGCCGAATCTGCCTTTCTGCGCGGGGCCGTCATCGCCCATTTTGCCAAAAAAATATTATTGAGAGAATCCATAGCCTCCGGCCGATACGCAATTTCTCTCTCCGGCAAGATGTTAAAACCAATATGACCAAGATAAGATTACTGAACCCAAAAAAATATCCGAGGCATGAGCAAGTTTATAGCTTTGAGGACAAGGCGGTTGGTTTGCGCGGGTATATAGCCATTCACAATACCTCTTTGGGTCCGGCTACGGGCGGCACGCGCTTGTATCCGTATAACAACGATGCCGAAGCCCTGGAAGATGTGCTAAAATTATCCGAGGCCATGACCTACAAATGCGCCTTTGCCGGCTTGCCGTTCGGCGGCGGTAAGGCGGTGATTATGGCTTCACCCCAACAAAAGACGAAAGAATTATTAAAATCATATGCTAAAGTTATCCATTTTTTTGGGGGCAAATATACTACCGGCACAGATGTGGGCATATCCGACGAAGACGCAAAATATATGTCAACCCTAACCCCTTTTATTTTAAGAGGCACCCGAGGCCGGACCAGTACCTCTCTTGTGGCCGCTCGAGGGGTGTATGAGAGCATTACCGCCTCTTTTAGGGAACTCTTGCCGAAGAAAAAGCTGTCGGCTATGACTATTGCCATCAAAGGTGCTGGTAAAATAGGGGCGGAACTGATACGCTTGCTGTATAGTAGGGAGGCCAGGATAACCATTGCGGAGATTAATCCCGCGATTTTAAGTAAGATTAAAAAACTTTTCCCGAAGATAAAAACAGCAGATTATAAAAATATTCACAAATTAAAAGCGGACATTTTTTCTCCTTGCGCCATGGGTGGGGACTTAAATAAAAAAACAATTAAGGAACTGGGTTGCCGGATTATCGCCGGTGGCGCCAATAATCAGTTGGAGGACGAGAAGGATATTGTTTCAATGCATCGCCAAGGAGTCTGGTACATACCGGACTATGTGGCGAATGCTGGCGGGTTGATTCAAATAGTTGATGAATTGCGCAAAGGGGGATATAAATCCGAACGAGTTAAAAAAAATATTAAAAATATAGGCAGGTCCACCACCCGTCTGATCCAAGAATCAAAAAGAACCGGTCTCCCTCCGTTGGAAATTGCCGGCAACATAGTTCGTGCAAGAATGCACCAATGAAAAATAACAATATTTACAAAGAAAAAGCTCTCAAGATTTTTGAATTCGCGGCGCGCAACGTGCCGGCTTATAAAAAACTGCTGGCGGAATATGGAATAAATCCCAAAATTATTATAAAGAATAGAGATTTTGAAGGCATACCAATTATAGATAAAAAAAATTACCTGTTGGCTTTTCCTCCTCTCCAATTGGTGCCTAAAGGCAAGTACCCCCCCATGCTGTCGGCCAGTTCCGGTTCTTCCGGCAAGCCCTTTTACTGGCCGCGAGGAGACGCGCAAGAGGCTTCCGGGGCGGAAATCCATCGCATTATTCTGGAAAATATTTTTAAGCTCAAAGGCAAGACTGTTTTGGCGATAGTGTGTTTCTCCATGGGCAACTGGATAGCGGGGACATTCACTCTGGCATCTCTCCGGGAAGTGGCTCGAAAAGATAAACATTTTAAATTAACCACTATTACTCCCGGCATAGACAAAGAGGACGCGGTGGGGGCTTTGAGGGATTTGGCGCCGTATTTTGACTCGGTTGTTGTTTTGGGCTATCCGCCGTTTATTATGGATGTGATTCTGGCTGCTAGGGAACTCGGCGTAAATTTGGAAAAATTGGATTTGTATTTTATCTTGGCCGGAGAAAATTTCTCGGAGAAATGGCGTTCCATGCTTCTTAAAACTGCCGGAGCGGCGCAGGCGCTAAATAAGGTTGTGTCTATTTACGGCACAGCCGATGCCGGCGCCCTCGGGCATGAAAATCCGTTTACTGTTACTCTTCGGCGGCTGGCTTCCAAACACAAGGATTTAAAAAAGGATTTATTTGGACAATCGGCTTTCTTGCCCACTGTGGTTGCTTTTTATCCCGAGGGCGCTTTTTTTGAAGTGGTGAACGGCAATTTGATTCTGACCACTTCAGCCGGCATACCTTTGGTCCGTTATGATATAAAAGACCATGGCATGTTGCTCTCACATCAATATGTTATTTCTCTGCTGAAAAAACACAAGTTATACAAAATCTTGCCCGCCTATCTCAAAAATTGGCGGCAGCCCATGGCGGTATTGCAGGGCAGGCAAGACGTTGCGGTTACATTTTACGCCGTGAATATTTACCCCGAAAATATAAAAGCGGGGCTGGAAGACGATCGGGTAGCCGGTTTAGTGACAGGCAAATACGTGATTGTGGCCGAACAAACGGAAAATCTTAGGGAACAAAAACTTAAAGTGGCCGTAGAGCTGAAAAAAGGAATTAACACCAATACTGATTTAGTGAAGATAATCACCAGCTCCTTGTTTGATAATTTAATTGAACTTAATACGGAATACAGAAAATTGTCCCGTTCCATCAATCAAAAAGCTATGCCGGAGGTTAGTCTGGTGGAATATGGGCATGAGCAATTTATTATTAAAAAATCCAAGCACCGCTGGGTGCGCCAAACATAATTTATGAACAGCGAATTTATTTACACCCTGATAGCCAGTTTTACCATACTTTTTGTCGGGGCGGTTACGATTTTCCATGACAAGAAAAGCGTCACCAATAAACTCTTTGCTTTTATCGGCATCGCCACCATCTTTTGGAGTCTGGCGAATTATTTTTCCCTGGAGCCTTTATTCTTTTCCACTTTGGTCTGGGCGCGCCTAGTGTTATTTTTTGCCGTTCCCCACATTGTTTTCTTCTATCTTTTCATCAGGAATTTTCCGAGCCCGGAATTGCGCATCAATAAGATTGAGTTTTTCGGCTTAATTAGCGCGGGTATGACCGTTATGTTGTTTGCCCTAAGCCCATATGTTTTCCGAGATGTGATTGTCTCGGGTCAAGATGTTTTGCCGGTCGCTGGGAGTCTGATGCCCGCCTTCGGAATATTCGTGGTCTTGGTTCTTTTGGCGAGCATCGTTCAAATAATCATAAAATATTGGCGAGCAGACCGAGGGGAAAAAAAGAGTTGGCGGGCTATGCTACTGGGATTTCTCTTCAGCTATTTCTTTCTTATTTGGACTAATTTTATTTTAGTAAATGTTTATAATGACACCAGGTATATAATCTACGCGCCGCTTTTTATGCTGCCTCTAGTCGGGGGGACCTCTTTTTCTATACTTAGATACAAGCTTTTGAATGTCAAAGCGATTGCTACGGAAATAATCGTTTTCATTCTTCTGTCGGTTGCTCTAGTCCAATTATTTTTGTCTCAAACCACCGAGCAGTTTATTTTTAACGCCGTCTTGTTTTGTGCCTTTCTGCTGGTGGGTATTTTTCTTATTAAAAGCGTTTTGCGCGAGGTGGAACAGAGAGAAAAATTAGCCAAGCTCAATCTGGACTTGGAGGCCCTTATAAAGCAAAGAGAATCCCTGGTCCATTTGGTGACCCATAAAGTCAAAGGCTCTTTCACCCGGAGCAAATATATTTTTGCCGGCATTCTGGACGGCACCTTCGGCGAGGCTGGCGAGGAGATAAAGAAAAGTGCCCAGC
>MFVV01000027.1 GCA_001786225.1 Candidatus Nomurabacteria bacterium RIFCSPLOWO2_12_FULL_46_14
TTTGATTTACATCCTCTCCGGCGCAGGAATGCCCAAGATTGAGAGGCCGTTACGCATTACCCGGGCAAGGGCCTGGCTTAGCGCTACTTTATAGGGCGAAGAAGGGTCGTTATGTTTTACGATCTGCTCCCGCCCATAGAAGCTGTTGTAGGCGCGGGCGAGGTCTGTCAGATACTTGGCGAGGTAGTGGGGCGCAAATTCCGCGGCGCAAAGCTCCACAACCTCGGGGAAACGATACAATAATTTTTCCAGCTCTATCGTCTGCCAGCCACTCGGGAGATCCGCGCTTGGCTTGATTCCTTCCGATTTAGCTTTCTCTAACACAGAACGCGCCCGGGCGTAAGAGTATTGAAGATAAACTCCGGAATCGCCTTCGGTGGAAACTGATTTTTCAATATCAAAAATTATATCCCCGCCGATAGCTTGGCGCAGAATCATATATTTGATGGAGGCAATGGCAACACTCTCATTGTCTTTTACTTTTTTCTTGACTTCTTCAATCAAACTCTCAGCTGTTATGACCTCTCCGGTCCGGGAACTCATCTTGCCGGAGGGTAAGCGCAGCATGCCGTGCGAAAAGTGCAGGGTCTTTCGGGCCAGCTTGGGGAAAACCTGAACCATGGCGCAGATAAGTACTCTGAAATATTCATTGATTTCATTACCGGTAATTATCACAGATTGGTCATACTTGTATTTTTCATATTTTACTTGAGCCAATCCTAATTCTTTGGCCTCATAGGTAGGCAACCCCTCTTTATTCACGAAAACCCGGGTGTGCAAAGTCGGGTCAAATTTTTCTCCGCGGAATATAATCGCGCCCTCTTCTCCTTTTTCAAAAACCTGGCCAACATTTTTTTCTACAATTTCTTTACCGAAGCCTGCCACCCCCGACTCAAAAAAGAAAAAGTCAAAACGCGTGCCAAGCTTCTTGTACACGGAATCAAAATAGTCCAAACTTGCCGTTCTACCCTTTCGGTAAATCTCATTTATATCTTTATCCGACTTCGCGTATATTTTCTTATTTATTTCTTCTATTTCTTTCTTAGACTCTTCATTTTCTTCAAACTCCTTGCTTCCCTTTGCATAGGCTTCTTTAATATCCGCGCCTCCTTTCAGAGCCCAAACCGCTTTGGCCACGTGGAGACCCACATCGCCCTGGTAACAGGCTTGCCTAACTTCTGCCCCGTTCCACTCCAAAACCCTGGCAATAGTTGAGCCGATGACATTGGGCATCAAGTGACCCACATGGAATTCTTTAAAAGGATTCGGGTCGGTATGTTCCACCATTATTTTCTGCCCGGCGAGATTTTTATTCTTTCCAAAATATTCATTTTTTAAAATTTCTTCTGTTTTTTCCGCAAAAAATTCCGGGGATAAATAAAAATTTATGAAACCCTTCGCTGATTCAACTTTTGAAATTTTCAAAAGGTCGGACCTTGGGGAATTTTTAAGGTCCGACCTTAATTCTTCCGCAATTTTTTCCGCCAAATCTCTCGGATTGATTTTGGAGATTTTCGCCGCGACCATCGCCACATTCGTAGAAAAGTCGCCATTCTTAGAATCCTCCGGATGTCCTATGGTAAAGTCTGCGCTGGCTATGCCAAGATTTCTTAGTGCTGTTTCTATTGAATTTCGGATTTTTTCTTGCATTTACTTTTTACTTTATAACTTTATGAACTTTTTACTACTTATGCCCCGTACTTCCTTCGCGCCCATGACCACGAACAGTCTCAGAAATCTCTGACACTTCTACGATATCACAATGCTCAAATTTTTGGATGAGCATCTGAAAGCATTTATGACCTTTCTCCAAGACTTGAGTTTGGCCGGATAAGTTGACCATCGAGCCAACCAGTTCCCCTCGGAAACCGGCATCAATTACTCCGCCCATCAACTTTAATCCCTTATTGAAAGCCGGGCCGGATTTATCCCAACATAACCCCACATGCCCCTCTGGAACTTCAAGGGCAATGCCGGTATGTATCCTTCGCTGAGCTCCGGGAGGAAAAATGACTTCTTCTAGGGTATAAAAATCAACTCCCGCATCGCCCGGGTGGCCATGCGTGGGCAATTTAGCATCCGGCCTAAGTTTTTTAACTTTGATTTGCATATTATTTTAAGATTTTTTTAACTTTTGCATAAATTTGATTATGAATATTATCACGCGTATCTAGCACACCATTTTTTACACATTCTATTTTTATCCAGCCCTTTTGGGTCTTAGAAAGCCACAATGCGCTCTTCCGGGAATTCTCCAAAAAATTAACGTCTTTCTCATACACGTCTTTCTTTTTCTTAAGATAAGCTCGGGTATGGCCATTGTCCCGCTCTCGGATTAACTTAAGAACCACGGGTATCGGCACACTCAAGTAAAATACTGCATCTGGTCGGGGAATTTGAAAAACTCCATATTCCATCTCCGCCAGCCATTTGAGGAACGCGGTCCGTTTCTTGGTATTCTTAATTTTGCCGCCCTGGTGGATTTGGTTGGCGCTCGCATACCGGTTGGCTATGACCACGAAGCCTTCTTTGAGCCATCTGATTATCTTCTCTTTAGACTCAAAGCGGTCCGCGGCGAAAAGCACCGAGGCGATCTTGGGGTGAATCTTTACGAAATTGTAATATTGTTCCGAGAGGCAGTGGCCGATGAACCCGCCGAAGAAATTGGAATAGTATTCGGGGAAATCCACAATTTTTACCTTATGACCGTTTTGCTTAAGATGCTTGATTAAAAGAGCGGTCTGGGTAGCCTTGCCACTAGCATCCGTGCCGTCTATGACTATAAGTTTGCCTTTTTTTGCCATAATATTTACCTGCTGACTACATAGCCGCCGTCTACCAAGTAATCCTGTCCAGTAATGTAGCTTGCCCGGTCGGAGAGAAGAAAACAGATAACCTCGGCGATTTCTTTCGGTTCCGCCAGGCGACCCAAGAGAACATCGGTGTTTCTCCGGCGGGTTTCTTCGTCCCAAGTTTTGGCCACCTCAGTATTCACTCCGCCGGGAGAAACGGAGTTAACGCAAATGCCGTCTTTAGCGTATTCCTTGGCCCAGGCCACAGTTATGTTGTTAACCGCGGCTTTGGAAGCAGAATAAGGCAGACGGCTAACCAGCGTGCCCTGGGGATGCGCGCGAACAGATGAAACATTTACGATACGCCCGCCGCCGTTTTCTCTCATGTGCGGAAAAATCGCCTCGCACATATGAACTATGCCCAGCGTGTTGGTTTTTAAAACTTGGAGCCATTCGTCGTCATTCGGCTCCTCTTCGCCATGCTTGACTATGGCCGCCACGTTGGCCAAACCGTTTATTTTTATGCCCTTGCCTAAAATATCTAGAGTGGCCGATGTGACTTCCTCGGCATTGCTTATATCGCAAACAATTTTCTCCGCGCCGAGTTCGTCCGCAATGGCGTCGAGTTTAGGCGAAGCAACTCGGTCATGGACAATAACTCGCGCGCCGTAAGACTTGGCCAAGCGAGCGGTGGCCAGACCAATACCGGAAGCGGAACCCGTAATTAAAATTGTTTTGTCCTTGAGCATAATTTTTTAGACGAACTTTTTGGGTATGGGGAACTTTTTGGCCAATTTCTTAATTTCTTTGTGCACAGATTCTTTTACCTTCTTGTCATTTTTATTTTTAAGCACTTTTATCATTAACTCCGCGACATATGCGCACTCCTTTTCTTTAAAACCGCGAGTGGTTATGGCTGGCGTACCGAAGCGGATGCCGGAGGGGTCCAAGGGCTTGCGGACATCATCTGCAATGGAATTCATATTAAGCGTTATGCCTACTTCATCCAGCACGGTCTGCGCCTCCTTGCCGGTAACTCCAAGTGAGCCGAAAACGTCAGCCAGAATAAGGTGATTGTCGGTCCCCCCGCCCATCATTCGGATATTATGTTTGTGCAAAACTCCCTCCATTGCTCTCGCATTTTTTAAAACCTGTTTTGCATATTTTTTATACGCTGGTGTCATTGCCTCCGCAAAAGCAACCGCTTTCGCCGCAATGGTGTGCATATGCGGACCACCCTGAATTCCAGGAAAAACAGACTTATCTATTTTCTTTGCAATTTCTTCATTCTCGCGAGTTAAAATTATTCCTCCTCTTGGACCACGAAGTGTCTTGTGGGTAGTAGAAGTAATAATATCAAAACCGTCATCAAAAGGATTACGGAGAACTCCGGCGGCGATTAATCCGGCGATATGCGCCATGTCCGCCATAGTGATAGCTCCCACCTCGCGAGCTATATCCACGAATTTTTTATAATCCAAGGTACGAGAATAAGCAGAAAATCCAGCAAGAATTATTTTTGGTTTATTTGCTATCGCCACCCGGCGCAATTCTTCATAATCAATCTCGCCAGTATCGGGATTCTTCATTTTATACCGCACGAAATTATAAATTTTAGCGGGCAGGGTCATGGGGTGGCCGTGAGTCAGATGGCCGCCGTGGGAGAGGTCCATGCCAAGTACTGTGTCTCCGGGTTCTAAAAGCGCCGCATAAACTGCGAGATTGGCCGGCGCGCCGGAGTGGGGCTGGACATTGGCGAACTTGCATTTAAATAATTTACACGCTCTGCCAATCGCAATCCGTTCTACCGCATCCGTAAAATCCTGTCCGCCATAATAGCGGCGACCCGGATAGCCTTCGGAATATTTATTGGTAAAAACAGAGCCATTGGCCAGAAGCACATCCACCGAAACATAGTTCTCTGAGGGAATAAGTTCCAGGCCTTCGGCCTGCCTTTTTTCCTCGCTCTTGATTAGTTTCTCCACGAGTTTATCTTTCATATCGGGATTTTACCACACTTATTTTAAGAATGAAAACCGGACATTCCGACCGTTAGACTTCAGGATGATAGCGCCGAGGATGTCGGTCCTTAAAATTTTTACGCCAAATTCATTCAAAATTTTCAGAGTTTCCTGGTGCGGATGGCCGTATTTGTTGTCCGCCCCGGTGGAAATTACCGCGTAATCGGGCGCGACGGCTTGTAGGAACGCGGCGCTGGTAGAAGTGCGCGAGCCGTGATGACCCGCCTTGAGCACTGTGCTCCGGAGCCGGGCGGCGGTATTCTCTTCCAGAATAATTCTTTCGGTATCCACGCTGGCGTCTCCGGTCAGCATAATACTCGTGTTGCCATAGGCGAGCCTGGCCACCACCGAGCCGTCATTGGTCGTCCAGTCCGAGACATCCCGGTCTGGAAATAAGATGTCAATCACCGCGCCGCCGCCAAGATGAAGGCGCATCCCTCGGCGAACCACGATATCGGGAATATTCCTGTCTTTTATTTCCGCTTTAAGGTTTTGATATACCTTGGAGTCCCCCGCCGTGCCGGGTTCAAAAACTTTTTCCACTTTGTATGCTTCCAAAACATCGGCGAAGCCGCCGATGTGGTCTAAGTCGGGATTAGTGATGACAATTGCGTCAATAGTGCGGTCAAACGGCGGCATAACCCGAGACAGCTGTCCCAGAACTTTTCGGGGCGGACCGGCATCAAACAATATCTGGGTACCGGTGGGCGATTCCACATAGAGCGCGTCCCCCTGCCCCACATCCAAGGCCGCGAAAATAAGCTCCCGGCGAGGGCTTTGAAATTCCAAGTAAAAAAGAAAAAAATTGACGACTAAAAGCAAAAAAGCCAGGAGAAACAACTTCTGTTTTTTAATCTTGGAAAACATGATATAATATTAGCATGAAAAAGTTTGAAGAGATTAAATTCAATATAGGCGAACTTAAAGGCATCTCCGCCAAAAACATTGAGGAGCATCTGAAACTCTATGCGGGCTACGTCAAGCACGCAAATCTTATTCTTGAAAAAATTCCCGAATACAAGGGTTATGAAAAAGAAGATTCGTTTGCGCCCTATGTCGTGGGTGAAATGGAGCGCAGATTCAGCTTTGAGTATAACGGCATGCGCAATCATGAAATTTATTTTGAATCACTATCCGGCGGAGCAAAAACTCTCCCGGAAAACAGCCAGCTTCAAAAAGCAATAGAAGAAGAATGGGGGTCATATGAAGTTTGGCTCAATCACTTTAAGGCCATCGCGCTAACTCGTGGGATTGGCTGGGCAATGCTTTATTATGACCGAAAAGAAAAACGCTTACTCTCTACTTGGGTTGACGAGCAACATCTGGGGCAACTACAAGACTGCTCCCTAATACTGGCGCTTGATATGTGGGAACACGCCTACGTCTACGACTACCCCACCTCGGAGAAGAAAAAATACGTGGAGGCATTTTTTGATAATCTGAACTGGGGAGTAGTAGAGAAAAAATTTCAGGAGCCAGAATTTTA
The DNA here is from genome assembly GCA_001786225.1 of Candidatus Nomurabacteria bacterium RIFCSPLOWO2_12_FULL_46_14. Lineage (GTDB taxonomy): Bacteria > Patescibacteriota > Minisyncoccia > Phycocordibacterales > UBA9973 > UBA9973. The sequence goes on from MFVV01000027.1 coordinate 6,300, forward strand.
ACTTCGATTCGGTTTGAAAAAATTTTTGACATTTGCACCGAAAAGCTTGTAAATAAAATAGGCATAGATGAAGAGCGTCAGCAGAAACGGAAAGGAGGGAATTACAAAAGCGCTGAAAGGCAGATGGGAGAAAAAAGAGATAATTGCAAGCTCATAATGCAGAAAAAGATAAGTAATAAAACCAGCGGGGACGGCCAAGACATATGAAATTAATCCCGCGAAGCCCGTCAAAAAACCCAAGCCCATGGTTAAGGGGATAAAGGGTAGAATCAGAATATTGGCCGGCAGAGCTACCAGAGATAGGTTTCCCATTTTGTAAAGAATGAACGGCAGGACGAATAAGTAAGCGGCGGTAGTAATGGATATAATCTCCCGCAGGCCGAAAAACTTTGGCACCCGCCGGAAATATTTTTCAATCCTCGGAGTCAAGAATATCACAGCGATGGTAGCCAGAAAAGAAAGCTCAAAAGAAACGTCAAAAACCAAAACAAAAGGATTAATCAGTATCATTATGACCGCCGCGAGAACTAGCGCTCGCGCCGCGTCATAATTTCGGCCGGTCAGGCGGGCAAAGAGAACTAGGGTTGCCATTATCCCCGCCCGGATGGCGGTGGAGCTCCCGCCGGTCATCAGCACAAAAAGCAAAATACTCAAGATGCCCGCGCCGAAACCGAAATTCCGCGGCAGAAAGGCAAAGAATTTCATAAACCAGTCGGCAACGATGGTTATGTTGTAGCCGGAGAGAGCCACGATGTGGATGGTGCCAGTGTCAATGAAACTCTGCCGGAGCTCCCCGCTCATGGAAGCCCGCTCTCCCAGGATAAGGCCGCCCAAAAGAAGCGATTCCGGCGGGCGTATGGCAAGGTTCGTCTCCGCCAAAAATTTTTCTTTGGCGGCAAAGAGCGCGCTTTTTATTTTATTGCCGTTACCTCGCGAAAATATTTCTATCTCCGGATAGGCAACCACATAATAAATGCCATCTTTGCGCAGATAATTAATGTAATCAAAATTCTTGCCCTGGTCGGTGATAAAATTCTCCGGTTTTTCTAAAACACCTTTTAATTTAACCTCATCCCCGTATTTAAAATCCTGGCCGAAGTCCGTAGTGGCTAAAATTTTTATTTCTTTTTCTCTTGCCCGAGTCAATATGCTTAATTTCTGGTTATTTACCCGGATATCCGGCTCATCCACGATAATTCCTGAAAATTCTGTCTTGAGCTGAGTAACATCCGGCGCCAATATATCCGCTTGGTGGAATCTCGCAACTCCCAGCGGCAGGGCAAGCATAAAAATCGCCGCGGGCAATAGCCGGCTTTTCCCCGCGATAAAACCGAACGCCATCATAGCCAAGGCAAAAAGCGGGAGAAGCATCGCTAAAAAAATATTTATAAAAATAAAAGAGCGGAGCAGAACCCCAGCCATAAACCCGAAACAGAATGCAAAAAAGATTCTATCCCGCATAAAAGTGTATCCTTAATTCCTTAACTCTACCGGCTGGCCGTAGCTGAAACTGACGGCAATTTCGTCCGCGCGCTGATTGTATTTATTTTCCCCATGCCCCGCCACATAAAACCATTTAGGTTTCAATTCTTGTGTGAGTATAAAAAGTTCTTCCCAAAGTTCTCTATTCATGACCGGCTTTTTTGCTGCATTTCGCCAGTTATTTTTATGCCAATTAAAAATCCACTCCGTAATTCCCAAAATTACATATTTAGAATCAGAAACTATTTCTATCTTTCCAGCAATCTTTTCCTTCTTTAAGTATTTCAAAACCTCAATGGGAGCGGTGAGCTCCATTTGATTATTGGTGGCGTGGTCTCTCTTGCCACCCAACTCTATAATTTTTAACTTTTCACTTTTAACTTTTAACTGGTCATTAAAAATGACGACTGCGCCCCAGCCCGCCGGTCCAGGGTTGCCGCTGGCCGCACCGTCCGTATAAATTGTTATTTTATTCTGCATTTTCATTATTAGGATAACATACATCCGCGATTCTCAATCTTAGTTCTTCCCGGCCCCGAAAGCGCGATAAATCAAAAGTCGCCAAGAGGTTGACCAAGGCGCCGGGAACAAGCGGGGCCTGGAAAGAATCCGCGGAGGCGAAGAAAGCCACTGCCTTGGCTGTATTTTTGCTTGCGTCTTTAAAAATTATTTCCAGGTGCTCGCCGGAACCATTCTTGCCGAATTTTTTAACGCCTTCCACTCTCACTCCCTCAAAAAGAAAAACCGGCTTGGGATTGCGGAGACCAAAAGGCGCCAAGCGCTCGACCTCCCGCCAATTTTTCATACTGACCGAGCCGAGATCGCACTTAACATCATAAAAATTTTCTTCTGGCGATACTTTCCGTTTTACCTTCTGGTAAGACAGGCACAGTTTTTCTTCAAGAAGGTGAACTTGGTCGGTAAGAACACCGAATCCACCTGCCAATTCATGTCCGCCGAATTCCAAAAAAGAGTCCTTGGCTTCGGTCATTAATTCTACCACGGAAACGGAACCGTCCGACCGGCAGGAACCGCGCAAGGTTTCGTTTTCATCCCGTCCCCAGACGAAAACCGGTCGCTCATATTCCTCTGAGATTTTTCCCGCCACTAACCCCAAGACTCCCACCCGCCAATTGGGGTTGCCAACGACCACTACTTCCCGCATTTCTCTCCGGGTAAAATTTTTTTTCACCTCGCGCATAATGCCGGCGACAATTATTTTTCTTTCGTCGTTAATTTTACTTAAATGTCCGGCCAAGGTGCCCGCTTCCGTCTCATTTTCCGTGGTTAGAACTTCATACGCCCGAGCGGGGTCATCCATTCTGGAAGCCGCGTTTAATCTCGGCGCGAGCATAAAACTCACATCGTCTTCCGTAAGATATTTTTGCTCCAGACGCAACTCGGCCAGGAGTTTCTGCAGTCCGGGACGAGGAGATTTGCGCAAGACCTTGAGACCGAAATAGGCTATGGCCCGATTTTCACCCAAAAGGGGCACCATATCCGAGAGAGTGGCCAGACCAGCCATATCCAGCATCCATTTTTCTGCGCCTTCTCTTATTTTGAAATGTTCTCTGTATTTGCTTATAAAAGCTTGCGCAAATTTAAACACCACGCCTGCACCACAAAGCATTTTTTCAGGATAACTATCCCCTACCTTGGG
>MFVV01000028.1 GCA_001786225.1 Candidatus Nomurabacteria bacterium RIFCSPLOWO2_12_FULL_46_14
TACCTTACCCGCCAACCCTGTTTTTTTATCTTCTCACCTATTTTATTCATTATTTCATTCACCTCCGCGTCTGTCAGAGTGCGTTCGTAGGATTGGAAGACCAGCCGGAAGGCGTAAGAAACTTTGTCTTGTTTTTTAAACGCATCAAAAAGCTCCGGCCCTTTTATTAAAAGTTCTCCCGCATTATCCTTGATAACTTCTTTCACTTTTTCTACCGAAGTTCCTTCAGAAACCCAGAGAGCAATATCGCGGGTGATAAAAGGGTACAAACTCCACATTTTAAATTTAGTATTCATCTAGTTTCTTTTCGATTATTTTATCTTTGTCATTATAAACCACATGTATTTCTTCTTCTGGAACCCACACTGTGCCGATTTCAAAAATTTTTACCTCCTTTAAGCCTAAAAGCGGGGCGTTTAGTTTATTTAACTTCAAGCTTTCTTTTAATCCGTCCGCCAAATCCGCGCGCAGGAAATTTTTATCCGACGCGGAGGCCAGTACGGATACCTTGCCTTTATCTCTAAAGCTCGTGGTCATAACTTCAGAATATCCTTCATTCAAAAGCTTGTGTCGCGTCCGGGAGATTTTAGAATAAATGTCGTTTTCCTTGGGTATAAAAGGTATTTTTGGGATGCTTCCCTTCACCCTATCATAGCCCAAGACTCGGCCAATTTCTTCAGCCATGTCTTCCTCTATTTCAAGGTCAAGTCGCAGGGGGGGCACAATTATTTCAAAAATCTCCTCAAGGTCGGACCTTTTTGAATTCCTAAGGTCCGACCTTTTCCCGATTTTTTTGTATTTAAAATCATATCTTTTTAATATATTTTCGATTGCTTCGGCCGAAACGCTTAGACCTAAGATTTTGGAAATTTTATTTACGGAAAAAGAAAGTTTTTTCTCAGCCTGTTTTTGCGGGTATTTATCTATAATCTCTTCAAAATCCTCAAAACCATACTCAACCAAGAGGCCGCTTATCTCCCGCATGGCATAATCGCCTATGGAGGGCGGGATTTCATTTTCAAATCTCTTGGCCGCGTCCGTCGGTAATCCGTATCGACGGGCGCTTTTGCGGGTCGCCACAGGGTCAAAATTGGCTACCTCAATTATTATATTTTTTGTATTGCCGTCTATCTCGGCTATTCGGCCGCCTTTAATCCCCGCCAAGCCCAGAACATTGCGCTCGTCGGCAATTACCAAGTCCGCCGGAGAGAGCTTGAGCTTTTTGTTGTCCAGGGTGGTCATGCCTTCTCCCTCCACCGCTTCTCGGATAATCAGACCTCCGCCCTCTATTTTATCCAAATCAAAACAGTGGATCGGAGCCCCGCAGTCAAACATCGTCAAATTGGCCGCGTCTACCAGGTTGTTGATGCTCCTCTGCCCTATTGCTTCCAAATGCCTCACTACCCACTCTGGACTAGGTCCAACTTTCACATTTCTAACAATCCGACCCATATATCTTCTGCACTTGTCTGTATTGATTTCTATTTTTAATTCAGAAAAGGTCGGACCTTTAGAACCCCCAAGGTCCGACCTTGAAGAGACTTGGGGAATCTTATATTTTGAGGCGGGGTCAACAAAATTAATGTTTAGAAGTGAAGCGATTTCTCGAGCCAAGCCCCGATGAGAGAGCAGGTCGTGCGCCCGATTGGGCAAAATTTTTATATCCAAAACCGAATTACCTTCTGGACCTTGCTCTATATTTTCCACTTCGGTTAAATGATAAGTAATTTTCTCCGCGAGTTCGGCGGGGAGAGGCGCGTCCGGTATGTACCATTTAAGCCAGTTGTATGAGAAGAGCATGTTAAAATTGATTAAGACGCAAGTCGCCCTGATAAAAAAACCGAATATCCGGGATGCCCCATTTAATCATGGCAATGCGGTCCAGGCCACCGCCGAAGAGGAGGCACTGGTGCTTGTTAGGATTAAGACCGATGTTTTTTAAAACGTTGGGATGAGCCATGCCCGCCCCCATCATCTCCAGCCACTGTCCCTTCCACTTGGCAAAAACTTCTATGGACGGCTCGGTAAACGGGAAAAAGCTCGGGCGGAATTCAATTTCTACATCCTCGCCAAGCATTTTTTTGTAAAAGTGCGACAGCACGCCTTTCAGGTCGGCCAGAGAAATATTTTCGCCAATCATACCACCATCAATCTGATAAAACTGCATCTCGTGGGTGACATCCGTGGCTTCGTTGCGAAAAACTTTACCGACGGAAATGAACGCAGCCGGGATTCTTCCCTCTTTCCCCGCGAGTTCCATTGCCCGCGCGATGGTGGCAGTAGTGTGAGTTCGTAAAACATTCCCCTCTTTTTCTTTAATCCAAAAGGTGTCCTGCATGTCCCGCGCCGGGTGGTCTTTGGGGACATTGAGCACATCGAAGTTATACCACTCGCTCTCGAGCTCCGGACCGGTCGCGATTTCAAAACCCAAATCGGTGAAGACCTGGTAGGCCTCGTTCATCAATATGGATAGGGGGTGTTCTTTGCCGGATGCTTCGCTCATAAAAACATATTAACTAATTTTGATTAAAAATTCCATCAATAATAAATCTCCGCCATTTTACAATAAGGACATTCGGTCCCGCCACGGCCGTAAGAATTATAATGGCATTCTTGCGCCGTCCACCGACCGCTTCTTACAAGTTCGTCGTAGTCGGCAATATCTTTAAGCAAAAGGCTTATTTCCTCATCGCTTACCACATGGTCATACAATTTATCTTTTGCGCTTTTGGCTTCCAGAAATTCTAGGCGGCTTATGGCGACCCTTGCTCCCCGCCATTTGGGAGTTCCCTGCAACAGATACGAATACATGATGAGCTGTCGGGCAAGATTGGAGGGCCTGCCGTCTTCACTAAGCTTGGCTACCTCGCTTTTTCTTTTGACATTGCCGGTTTTGAAATCCGTCACCCGGAGACTGCCGTCCGAAAGACCTGCCTGCGCAGGCAGGCGTTCCACCAAGTCTATCCTCCCGAAAATATTCAGGTGGGGAAATTTAGGGTCCCTAAAGGATACCGGGAGTTCATTATACCTGTCTTCGCTTATTTCTTGCAATCTCTCTGCCGCCCAAGCGCCGACTACCTTGGCCACTTCCGGGTCTGCCGGAAGAATTATTTGCTTTGATTTTATAATTTTATCGATTGCTTTATGCACCTTGTCGCCAAAAATCAAGCTTTCACTTGGCGCTTCCGGCAAACCAAGCAAATTTCGGAAATACCATTTCCAGCCGCATTCAAAAAAATTGTTCAGCGCCGAGGCGGAAACAACCCTTTCTTTGTATTTCTCGCCTGCCAGCTTGACTATCTCCGGTACAAGCGAAACTCTTTTGTTATCAATTATTTTTTTCTGTCGGACAAAATTTTCCCTTTTAAAAACCTCTGTCGGCAGATCCGCAATCGCCGTTGCGAGCTTCTTTCGCCCTTCTTGGCCCCTTGCATATGAAAGAGCGCAAAATCTTTTGGCCCGGGTAATAGCCACATAAAGTTTCCGTTTGACCCGGTCCATGTCTCGCTCCACAACTTTTTGTTCAATATCTTGAGGCAGGGCAAAAGCCGCTTTTTTCTGGGCTTCCAATCCCCGCTCGTCCATGTGCGCAATCCAGACATAATCAAACTCCAGGCCTTTGGCAGAATGCATGGTAAGGACTTTGACTCCCTCTCTTTTCTCGGCAATCACGGGAATATTTTCACCGTAGGATTCTAAACGCTCCAGGAAAGACGTAAAACCAGAGAGGGTCAGGGCGGGATTTTTTTCTTTTTCTTTGTTAAATAAGCCGAGGAATGTATTCAAAATATCTTGTGGGGAAATAAGAGAATTTTCATAGGGTAAAAGCTCTCGACCGACCATTTCCATTACTGAAATCGGGTCTGCGGCTTCTGCTTTTTTTCTCCAATCTTTTAATTTTTTAATCCAGTTTCCTATTTTTTCATTCTCCGGAAATAGAGAAGGAGTTACGGCGGCAGTATAGAGAGTGAATTCCCGCATCTTTTGCCCTGCCAGATATTTATGGGCTTCCAAGGGAGGCACACCAGAGAGGGCATCAAGAAAAGACCCAGCCAAAGAGGCGGAATCCTGCGGGTGGCTTATAATCTTTAAAACCCGCATAAAATCCTGGGCTATTTTTTGGTCAAACAAATGGAGCGCGTCAGGCGCGGACACCGGGAGGCCCTCTTCGTGGAGCACTTGAAGCGCCTGCCGCACTTGAGCGTTTTTGGGCACAAGAATCGCGCAATTATTCATGTCTAATTTTTTTTCGCCAACGGCGGATCCGTCTCGGGCGGACACTCTGGCCTTTATGTCCTCGACGCAACAGACAATCTCATCCTCTTCGGTCTCGGCTTCAACCAGCCGGATCGGGTGATTCTCCGCGCCCTGGCTCCGAAGGCGCTCCGGCGTCATCACACTCGGGAGTAGCGCGTGTGAAGCATCCAAAATAACCTGAGTGGAGCGATAATTATCAATTAAGGTAATGAGCTTGGCATCTGGCCACGTCTGCCGAAAGCCCTGAAAGTGGTCAATCGAAGCCCCGGAGAAACCGTAAATGAGCTGTCGGTCGTCTCCGACCACGAATATATCCGGACGCTCAACCCTACCCCAGACAATTTTTAAAAATTCATTTTGGACGCGGTTAGAGTCCTGGTGTTCGTCCACCAAGAGGTAAAGATACCGCTCTTGGAGATCCGCTCTGGCGTTTTTGGATTTTTCTAGAATGACCACCAGATTTTCAAGCACGTCGTCGTAGTCAAGCAGTATGTTTTTTTTGTTTTTTATTTTTTTTGTTTCTTCATACAACTCGAAAAATCGGCCCGCCTCCCGGCTGCGCTCCAGGCCCTCCAGCTTGGCCAAAACCTCTTTTTTAAGTTCGCCCTTGCTTTCACCCCTGGTGGAAACGTTATCGGGGTCGTTTTTAATTCTAGTAATATCTTTTTCCACTTCGGCCAAAAAATACTTCGGGGTAATGCGCTCGCGCTTAAGCAAAGAGATTAGGGAACGCAAATCTCCAAAATACCTGGAACGATCGCTCCGCGGGCGGATATACTGCCAGATGTTTTTTTCCAAAACTTCATCCAGGAGGCCTAAGGCCTCAATGTCATCGAGTAGCTGGGGTCTGTCCTCCAAATCCAAAACCTTGTAATATTCTTCTATCACCTTCATCCCAAAACTGTGGAAAGTAAAAACATTCACCTTTTCCCCGGTTGCGCCGATATATCCCCTCAGGCGCTGTTGCATCGCCTCTACCGCAGAATTGGTAAAAGTCAGACATAAAATGCCGTCCGGCTTGATGTCGGTCTTCTTCAGAATATTGGCGATGCGCAGGGCAAGTACTTGGGTTTTGCCCGTGCCGGGGCCTGCGACCACCATCACCGGGCCGTCAATGGCCTCCACCGCCTCTCGCTGGGCCGGGTTGAGTTTTTTATATTCGGCGTCAAAATCTGCCGAAATAGAATTGGATTTCATTTCCCCATTTTACCCCAAACATCCGCCTTTGTCCCACGCTTCATAAATTAGAATGTTATGTTAATATGGTTGGAATGCGAGGAAGCATCCCGCGCATGGCGGAGGAGGAGTGCGAGAGTGGTTGAATCGGCATCCCTGGAAAGGATGTATGTCGGAAACGGCATCAAGGGTTCGAATCCCTTC
>MFVV01000029.1:0-5499 GCA_001786225.1 Candidatus Nomurabacteria bacterium RIFCSPLOWO2_12_FULL_46_14
AATCTTATGGCACTCTGGGCAACAAAGAAAAAAACACTATTACTCTCTCGGGGCACGGCGAAGTGCAGGCGGTGCCGGACATAGCTAATGTTTATTTTGCCGTGGAGGGCAGGGGAGTTACCCAGGCGGCGGCTAGTGAAGAAGTTAACACTAAGATTAAAAAAGTTATGGATTTTCTGCGCTCTCAAGACATAGAAGAGCGGGATATCAAAACCGAAGGCTATAATTCTTATCCCCGCTATTCCAATCCGGAACCCTGTCCGCTTTATTACAGCCCAGACGGTGTTATGCCTCCGTGCCCGCGGGGCGAGTCTAAAATAATCGGCTACACGGTTTCGGAGAGCGTTACGGTCAAAATAAGAAAAGTGGATGATGCCTCCCTAGTGATTGACGGCTTAAACGAGATAGGAGTTAACAATATGTCCGGCCCCAATTTTGCCATTGACGATGAGGAAGCCTTAAAAAGAGAAGCTCGTAAGGAAGCCATAGAGGAAGCCAAAGAAAAAGCCAGAATCCTGGCCGATGACCTGGGAGTTGACCTCGGCCGAATCGCAAGTTTCAGCGAGTCTGGCAATTATTACCCCGTCTACGGCATGGGCGAGGCCTACAAGACATTAGATAGCGTCACTTCTTCCGCGCCGGCAATATTGCCTGCCGGAGAAAATACCATCAGCGCCGATGTGACCATAACTTATGAAATAAATTAGAATTTGCAAACATGGACCCGCTACAAGGCAATCAGGAAATAAATGAAGCATTGCAGCAGTTTGAGGCCAAGCAGGCGGCCGAAGCCGTTAATCCTAATCCTGTCGCCCCTCCGGCTGTTTACCAGGAGGGGGGTTCCCGTATGGTTAAATTTATAATTAATCATTCCGGCGGGGCGATTAAAGACGAACGCCAGGCAGAATATGTGCTCTTGGGAATGGTTATTGTTTTTTTGGGTATTTCCTTTTATCTGTTCTTTGTGTTATAATTGCTAGAACTATGATTAAATTCAAACGTAGAAAGCATATGGAAGAGGGGGAAAGAGGCAAGATAGTAATTTACTGGAATTATTTTGACCTGTGTCTCGGGATTGTGCTTATGGTTCTGACGGTGTTTTTCATGAACGATTATCTGGTTCATCAGTCGGAGAGGTATAATTATGGCACTAATGTGGAGCTGTCGCAGTTTTTGGACGAGACCGACAGGATTCAAATAGATTGACATTTTAGCCGAAAGGAGTAATCTTTAAAGAAGCCCTCACTGGGGGTTTTTCTCTAATAACTCATCTTTATGTCCAAGCTTGTTGAATATTTAAAAGAAACCAAGACCGAACTCAAACACGTTATCTGGCCCAGCCGAAAACAGACTTTTTTTTATTCGGCTATTGTCATCGCCCTATCTATCTTAATAGCATATTTCTTGGGAATTTTTGATTTTATTTTCGGGAGGGGCCTGGAGCAACTTATCAATTAGTTGAAAGTTGCCAAGTCCATCTAAATTTTTATGTCCAAGCAAGAAAATCAAGGCGCGAGAAATTGGTATGCCATTCATACTTATGCCGGCTATGAAAACGTGGTTTTGCGCAATTTACGCCAGCGCATAGACTCCCTGGGCATGCATGACAAAATTTTCAACGTTGTCGTGCCCCTGGAGAAAAAAATAAAAATTAAGGGCGGTAAAAGGGTAGAGGTGGAAGAAAAAATTTACCCCGGCTATGTGCTGGTGGATATGATTGTGACGGATGATTCCTGGTATGTAGTGCGGAACACTCCGCGAGTGACCGGCTTCGTCGGCGCGGGCATTAATCCGGTGCCGCTCAAAAAGGAGGAAGTGGATCATCTTTTCAAAAAAATGGACCAGAGCACGCAGAAGTATAATATTGATATGGCCATCGGGGAGACGGTGCTCATTACCGACGGGCCGTTCAAAGACCTGGAGGGCAGGGTGGACTCGGTGGACCAGGAAAGAGGCAAAGTCAAAGTACTGGTTTCCATCTTCGGCCGGGAAACGCCGGTGGAGCTTGACTTTTTACAGGTAAAAAAGATATAAAAACACTATGGCTAAACGAATAACCAGAAAAATCAAATTACAGGTGGAAGCGGGTAAAGCAACGCCGGCCGGCAAGCTAGGGCCCACTTTAGGTCAAGCCGGAATCAATATCGGAGATTTCGTGAGCAAATTCAACGCGGCTACCCAGAAGATGGCGGGCAACACCGTCTCCGTTGTCATCAGTGTGTATGAGGACCGAAGTTACGATTTCGCGGTCAAAACTCCTCCCGTTACCGGCCTTATCCTCAAAGCCGCCGGAGTGGAAAAAGGTTCCGGCAAAAACGCGGTGACCAAGGCGGGCAGTATCACTCGCGCCCAAGCTGCGGAAATTGCGGAGCATAAAATGCCGGATTTGAACGCCAAGGATATGGAGGGCGCTATTCGTATAATCGAAGGTTCCGCCCGTTCTGCCGGCATAGAAGTGAAGTAAAGTTTTGTAATGACCAAACTTCCTTATCTTACAGAACTAGTTAAAAAACTGGCGCCCAAGGTCGGCGCCAAGGTTTTTGTAGAGCCGGAATGGGGCTATGCCGCGCAGATAATTTATCCGAACGGTATTGTCCGCTCTCTTCGATATTTTTCCTTGGATTTAAACCACATCGGCTCGGCGGATATTGCCAAAGACAAGAGTTTCGCTAAATTTTTTATTAAACAATTGGGCTACCCGGTGGTGCCCGGGACGACTATTTTTAAAAAAGAATGGGCAAACATTGTAGGCAGTAAACGCACAATTTCTTATGCTCCCAAATACGCAAGCAAGCTCGGCTATCCCATAATCGCAAAACCCAACAACAAAAGCCAGGGGGTAGATGTGTTTCTCGCGCACAACAGCCGAGAGCTTAAAAAAGATCTGGCAAAAATTTTTACGGATGAAAAAGTAGCTTTAATAGAAGAATATTTACCCGGTCGCGACTACCGTATTGTCGTTTTAGACCAAGATGTCATCTCCGCTTACGAACGCTTACCCCTCTCTGTGGTTGGCGATGGCCGGAGTTCGGTATTTAAACTTTTAAAAAATAAGCAAAAGATTTTTGTAAAAAAAGGACGAGACACCAATATAAATTTTAAGGATGTGCGCATAATAAGCAGTTTGAAAAAAGAAGGATATAAGTTAAGCAGCATTCTGCCAAAGGGCAAACAAATTTTTCTTCTGCCTAATGCCAATTTATCTACCGGCGGGGATTCGGTGGATGTTACCCGCAGGATTCATCGGGGATTTAAAAAAATAGCCGTGGATATTACCAGGCACATGGGGCTTAGGCTCTCGGGTGTGGATGTCATGGTGACTGAGGGAGATATAACAAAGAATCCAAAAGATTGCAGTTATTACATAATAGAAATAAACGCCGCGCCGGGGCTGGACCATTATGTGACTACGGGTGCTCGCCAGCGCCAGCTGGTAGAAGCCATGTATCTTAAAATTCTAAAGGCTCTTGCCCACACACCTAATTAGGCATTGCGCGAAGCGCGTTCTTTGGAACGATGCCTAATTAGGTGTCGGGGCTTGGAAAAAAGGATTAGTTGGGATATAGTAAATGGGTGAAGAAAGTTAGTAAAAAGTGGGCGAGGCCTTCCTGGGACGAATACTTCATTGGAATGGCGGATTATGTAAGTACTCGAGCTACCTGCGACCGGGGCCGGAGCGGTTGCGTGATTGCCAGAGATAAAAGAGTTATTTCCACTGGCTACGTCGGTTCGCCGCCAGGGTTGCCGCACTGCGACGACATAGGGCATGACCTCCACACAGTTATCAATGAAGATGGTAGCCAATCGGTGCACTGTATCCGCACGGCGCACGCGGAACAGAACGCGATGGTGCAAGCGGCCCGCTTCGGTGTCGGCTTGGACGGCTCCACAATATATTGCAAAATGGTGCCTTGTCACGTCTGCGCCAAAATGATTGTCACCGCCGGCATCAAGAGGGTGGTGGCCAAAATGGATTACCATCTTTCCAAAAAAACCAAGGAAATTTTCAAATTAGCCGGCATAAAATTGGACATTATAAACAAAGCAGTAGAAAAATACGAAAAGCAATGATTGACTTAAAGCAGTTACAGGGAGAAGTGATGAGGAATAAAATAGAAAAGGGCTTTAACACTACCGACATTGCCCAGGAATTTTGCCGGGCATATGAGGAACTTTCCGAAGCTTACTCCAAGCATAATAAAAATATGCCCGGGGTCGCGGAGGAGTTTGCCGATGTGATGATATTTATTCTGGGGATGTGCGAAACCCTCGGTTTTGATTTGGAGAAGGAATTAGTCAATAAAATTGAGAAAAATAAAAAGCGGCAATACCGCAGAGACAAAACTCCGGAAGGCAAAGATGTTTTCATCCGTATAAGAACTCCTGAGGATCCTTAAATTCTCTCGTAAACCTTGAAGGTAAAATTATATGCGTGCTCCTCGTCCTTAGAATGAAATTCTTCCGAGGTAATTTTCCATTCTGACGGATCAAACTCTGGGAAAAATGAATCCGCAGGCACGTTTGCTTCTACATGAGTAAGATACATACGGTTCACATAGGGCAGAGCTAGCTTTAGAATTTCTCCGCCTCCTATGACAAAGGTTTCTTCTTCGCCGGCACATTCTTTAACAGCATCTTCAATACTGTGAACTATGGTAGCGCCCTCTACTTTGTATGATGTATCGCGAGTTATTATAATGTTTTTTCTATTTGGCAAAAGTCTCCCGATAGAATCGTATGTTTTGCGCCCCATAATTACAGTATGTCCAGAAGTTATCTCCTTAAATCTTTTCAAATCATCCGGCAAATTCCACGGCAATTTATTGTCGAAGCCTAAACCTCTATTTTCTCCGAATGCTATGACAAATGAAAGTATCATATTTTTTATACTCCCATTTCGGCTTTTATTGCCGGGTGGGATTGGTAATCTTCCAATTTCAGTATTTTAAATATATCATTCGGTTCTTTAAACTGGGCGGTGTTTAAGTCGTCCAGAGTTTTTATCTCCGGGCTTAGCCATAGTTTGGAGAGGGGCAGAGGTTCTCTCCCAAGCTGTTCTTTGACGGCGTCAAAATGATTGTGTACCACATGCGCGTCGCCCAGGGTCATTACCAGTTCATCCGGTTCCAGGTTGGTGAGTTGGGCAACGATATGCAGGAGAAGAGCGTAGGAAGCGATATTGAAAGGCACTCCGAGAAACATATCGGCACTTCTCTGGTACATATGCATAGAGAGTTTACCGCTCGCAACGAAAAACTGAAATATCATGTGGCAGGGAGGTAAGGCCATCTGGTCAAGCTCGCCTGGATTCCATGCGCTCACAATCAAGCGCCTATCATATGGATTCTTTTTTATTCTTTCTATAATTTCTTTCAGCTGGTCTACTTCTTTACCATCCGGTTTCTGCCAATGCCGCCATTGGACTCCGTAGATTCTCCCCAAGTCGCCTTCGTATTTAGCCTTCGGTTTCCAATAATCTGCGTTGCCATTCGCATCCCA
>MFVV01000029.1:5517-5885 GCA_001786225.1 Candidatus Nomurabacteria bacterium RIFCSPLOWO2_12_FULL_46_14
AAGTCGCCTTCGTATTTAGCCTTCGGTTTCCAATAATCTGCGTTGCCATTCGCATCCCAGATGTGGCAACCCAGGCGGTTTAGTTCTCTGTTATCTCCGGAGCCAGAGATGAACCAGAGCAGTTCCGCGGCTACGCTCCGAAAAGCCAGTTTCTTGGTGGTCATGGCGGGGAAGCCGTCTTTCATTTTGAAGCGCAAAGGCACCGCAAACATTGCCCTAGTGGGTCCGTATCTGCCTTGCCGGTCATTACCTTCATCCATTATTTTTTTAACCGCGTTGAGATATATTCTCATTTTTTCATTATAGCTTTGGCATGAATATAAAAAAACATTGACAATATGTTTATGATATGCTATGCTTTTAACATC
>MFVV01000030.1 GCA_001786225.1 Candidatus Nomurabacteria bacterium RIFCSPLOWO2_12_FULL_46_14
CTTCGGAAGAAGCGTTAATGTTTCTATCCAAGGAGCATAATTCCGAGACTCGGAGGCCGGTGGAGAAAAGCATTTCCAAAATAGCTTTATCCCGGAGACTTTTTAAATCCTTGCCGGAGGGCGCTTCTAAAAGACGTTCCAGCTCAATCGGGGTGATCAAATCCAAAGAGCGTTCCGGCACGCGGGCGAGCTCAATCTGGTCGGAGGCCATGGCTGGGATGTCTCTCTTGGATAAATATTTCAAGAACATCCGCAGGGCTATCATGTAATAGTTTTGGGTAGAACGGGAAATGGTTTCTGTCCGTTCTTTATTTTTTTTGCGCTTGGTCGGTTGGCGATTCTGCCACAGGCGGAACTCCCGCACTGCTTCCGGGGTAATATCCGCCACTTTTTTTATTTTTGCCTGTTCAAAAAAACAGGACAAGTAAGAGCCATAATTCTCAATCGTCCGTTGCGCGGCGCCGCGCTCAATCTCCAAGTATTCCAAAAACTCCCTATGTAGTCTGTCTATTTCAGTCGCCATGCTCTAATTTTAGCATAAAATATTGTGCGACATCGTTTTTTGAGTCCCTTTATTTTCTACGGCGAATTCGAAAGGTAGGCGGTAGCCTCTTTTTTATTTCTTTTTTACCCATTCGATTTTTGACACCCCGGCTTGCTTTAAAATGCGGATCAAAAGATCCACGCTCATTATTTTTTCATGCTGATTGGGGATAGTTAAAGAAAGCTCTCCTTTTATCATATAAGGATGCTTGCCTTCCTGGTATGGACCTTCAAAACCGAAAGATTTTAATTTCGAAACTAGCTTTCTCTGTGAAACCGGGACAAGCCTAGGCATATGCCTTCATCTGTATATTAGAAGTTGGTGTTTTAAAATTAGGAATGGGTAAATTTTTTTTTAGTCGTAAAATAAGCCAACCCTCCAAAACATTGTGCAAATTCTCCCTACATTCCTCTAGAGTTTTGCCAGTAGCCCAAACTCCGCGCAAATCTTTAATTTCCGCGTAGAATTTTTTGCCGCTATCTATTATTTCGTACTTTGCTTTTCCAAGATAATAATTTAAAAAATTTTCTATCATCTTTTTATTATATCATACCTGTAAAACCTTGCAAATTTTGGCGGTTTGTGCTATTGTAGAACGATGTTGGCTACCAAAAAAAAGCAGGCAATTATCAAGAAACATCAGATTCACGAGAAAGACACGGGCTCTTCCGAAGTGCAGGTTGCGGTTATAACTACCCAGATTGACGAGTTGGCCAAGCATCTGAAGAAGCACAAGAAAGACAATCACTCCCGCCGGGGGCTCATCAAGATGGTGGCCGACCGGCGCACGCATTTGAAGTATTTGGAGCGCAAAAACAAGACCCGCTACGATGCGCTAGTGAAGAAAATGGGACTTTAGTTTTAGATATACAATTTAATATTTTAATATTTTAATATTTTAATAATTTTTCATAATTTTTCATGACTGTAATAAAACACAAAGAACAGCGAGTTGGGGTTTTCATAGATACGCAGAATCTTTATCATAGCGCGCGCAACCTATACAAAGCGCGGGTTAACTTCGGCGCGGTAGTCAAAGACGCTGTCGCCGGGCGCAAGCTGGTCCGGGCGGTAGCGTATGTCATTACCACCGAAGCCGGCGACGAGAAAAATTTTTTTGAAGCCCTGACCAAGCTCGGCATTGAAACCAAAACCAAAGATTTACAAATTTTCCACACCGGCACCAAAAAGGCGGACTGGGATGTGGGATTGACTGTGGATGCGATTAAAATGTCGCCGCGGTTAGACTCGGTCATTCTCGCTTCCGGCGACGGTGATTTTGTGCCCTTGGTCCGATATCTCCAAACCGTCGGCGTGCAGGTGGAAGTCGCTTCTTTCGGTCAATCCACATCCGCTAAGCTCCGCGAAGCCGCGGACGACTTCCTGGACCTCTCCGAGAGTCCCCGCAAGTATCTCCTCCAGGCGGGGTAGAGATTTTCTTGTTTTTTATTTTAAAAATGTTAATATCCCGATAGGATTTATAAGTTAATCAGGGTTCGTGTCGAGACACAAAGTAGTGTTCTTAATCGGAGAACAATACTCCAGTCTCTACATGAGCCTTGCCGGTTTCACAACCGGCATCTGCCCCAGGCAGACAAGTAATATGAAAAAGAAAGAATACTCGGTAGAAATCGGCGGAAAAATTTTAACCGCCGAGTTTACGGATTTGGCGGAGCAAGCTCATGGCTCGGTGATTTTAAAATACGGCGAGACTATCGTCTTGGCCACCGCCTGCATGTCGCGGGACAGCCTCGCCGGCTTGGGATTTTTTAATCTGACGGTGGATTATATGGAAAGATTTTACGCTGCGGGCAAAATCCTGGGTTCGCGTTTCGTCCGGCGCGAAGGCAAGCCGTCGGAAGACGCGGTTCTCGGCTCACGGGTTATTGACCGCACCATCCGTCCGCTTTTTGACCAGTCCATCCGCCACGCGGTGCAGGTCATCGTCACCGTGCTCTCGGTGGACGAGAATGACCCCACAATTTTAGCCATCAACGCGGCGTCTCTCGCTCTCGGCGTCTCCAATATCCCCTGGAACGGGCCGGTTGGCGCGGTGCGCATCGGTAGATATTCTAGTGAGGATATAGTAATTAACCCGCCACAGAAGCTCCGCGAAGACGACGCCAGCTATAAATACGACTTGACCGTCTGCGGTAGAGACGGCCACATCAATATGATAGAGGCTTCGGCGCATGAAACCCCAGAGAGCGAGTTGGCCGAAGCGCTTAAGCTAGCCAGCGCGGAAATTAAAAAGCTGGAAGAATTTCAGAAAAATATAATCAAAGAAATAGGGCATGAGAAGAGGGTCATTACCAAAGAAGAATTAAATCCGGAATCATTAAAACTTTTCAATGCAGAAATTCGACCGGAGATGGAGGGCGCTTTGTTTGGAGAGGCTGGGAAGAAAAAAATAGACGACCTACATACCGCCTGGAACAAAATGGTCAAGGAAAAATATCCGGAACGGGAGGAATTCGCGCCGGAAGACAATCTTTTTGACGATACGGAAAATGACATTCTTCATAAGAAGGCGATTGAAGAAAACAAGCGCCCGGACGGCAGGCGGATGGACGAAGTCCGGGAGCTTTACGCCCAGGCTGGCGGCATTTCTTCCATCATGCACGGCTCCGGGATTTTTTATCGCGGCGGCACGCATGTGCTTTCGGTGCTGACCTTGGGGGGTCCGGAAGACCGCAATCTGGTGGATGGTATGGAACGGAGAGTAGAGAAAAGATTTATGCATCATTACAACTTTCCGCCATATTCCGGCGGAGAAGTGGGCCGAGCCGGTTTCACCAATCGGCGGGAGGTGGGGCACGGCGCCCTGGCGGAGAAAGCGCTTCTTATGGTTCTGCCCAGGGTGGAAGATTTTCCCTACACTATGCGTTTAGTCTCCGAGTCCATGGCTTCCAATGGTTCCACTTCCCAGGCTTCCATCTGCGCCTCCACTCTGGCTTTAATGGATGGTGGCGTGCCCATCAAGGCGCCGGTAGCCGGTATTGCCATGGGTCTCATGACAGAAAGTAGAAAGTTGAAAGTGGAAGGTAAAAAGGAAGAACCAAGGTATAAAATTCTGACGGATATCCAGGGGCCGGAAGATCATCATGGCGACATGGATTTCAAAATCGCGGGCACTCGCGCGGGAGTCACCGCCATCCAGCTGGACGTCAAAGTGGAAGGAGTGCCGATCAAGGTTCTGGCCGAGGCGATGGCGGAGGCCAAAGTGGCCCGTAATAAAATATTGGACAGAATTGAAGAAGAAATAAAAGCACCCAGAGCCGAAATTTCCCCGAATGCGCCCAAAATTCTGATTATGAAAATCAAACCAGACCAAATCGGCCTGGTCATCGGCGCGGGCGGGAAGACGGTCAAGGAAATCAGGGAGAAAACCGGCGCGGAAATCACCATTGAAGACGACGGCACCGTTTACCTGACGGGTAAAGGCGAGAGCGCGGCCGAGGCCAAGAAGATTGTGGAAGAAATGACCCGTGAGTTTAAGGTGGGCGAAATGCTAAAGGGCGAAGTGGTGAAAATCGCCGACTTCGGCGCTTTTGTCCGATTAAATTCCTGGACTGACGGCATGGTCCACATCTCGGAGATTGCCCCTTTCCGGGTAGAGCGGGTTAGCGATATAATAAAGGAAGGCATGATAGTGCCGGTCAAGGTTATTAAAGTTGACCAAGAGCGGGGCAAAATAAGCCTCTCCATCCGCGAGGCGGACAAAGATTTTTTTAGTGAAAATCAACGAGCGAAGCGAATGTGATTTTCCTAACCCTGTTAAATAAATTTTGCAAGGCAAAATTTGTCCGAAGGACATTTAACAGGGTGATGATTTTAACACTCACTGCGTTCGTTTAAAATCAATCATGCCAAACGAAAATAAAATTGAACCGGAAAAGCAAATGAACCTGGACTCGGGCAAAATCCTGGAGACTTACGCCGAGGATATGGCCCGGGCAATAGCCGGCAACACCGAAGAGGGCCTGATAAAAAAAATAATTCACGAAGAAGAGGAAAAAGAAAGCCTCAAAAAAGGTTCCTCGCCGGTTGCGCGGCGGAATCGGTTTTTCCTTTATCTGGGCGGCTCCCTTATGGCCGCGGCGGCTTTGGTGATTGTCTTACTACCAGCCCTGCGGACTAGAATCAGCACGCTACCGGTGCCCGAGGCCGCGGCGCCGCTGATTTTCTTGGACCAGAGTTCTCTCTTAGATGTTGCTTCTCTCCGTAAAGAGGAAATAGCCGCCGAGGTTGTTGCCAAAGCCGAAGCGACGGAAGTCAAAAGGGATGGGATAGAAGGAATATATCTTTCCGCCGGAGAGCGGGTTTTGACCTTGAGAGAATTTCTCGGTGTTTTGGAAGCCAGCCTGATTCCGGATAATACTCTCCGCGACGAATTTCTGATAGGCGTATGGAATTCAGCCGACCCCGGCGAGAAAAATCTGTTCTTTCTCTTTAAATCCAGCTCTTTTGAAAGCGCTTTCCCTGTCCTGCGCGCCTGGGAGCCAAAAATGTTTTCCGACCTGCATGGATTTTTCGGTCTGTCGATAAATGCCGAGACCAATTATTTACTGACTAAGGATTTCAAAGACGGTATTATTCAAAACAAAAACGCGCGCGTTCTATACGGCCAAGACGGGCTCCCCGCGCTTTTTTATGTCTTCGCTGATGATAATTCAGTAATCATCGCTGACAGCCCGGCGGCGGCCGGGAAGGTTCTGGAACGCCTCCGTGCCGGCAAAGTGAAGAAATAGATTTTTCGGGCTGAAAATGCTATAATTTCGGGATGCTTAACAAAAAAGCAATTAAAGAAAAACTGGAGAAAGAGCGGGATTTGCTGGTAGGGGAACTCAAAGGCATGGGCAAGTTAAATACCGAAACCAAAGAATGGGAAGCGACCCCCGAGGAATTGGAAGTGCCGGAGGTGGACCAGAACAACATGGCCGACCGGTTTGAAGATTTTGAAGCCAAGAGCTCTACGATTAAGGTTCTGGAATCCAGATTAAACAGTATTCTCGGGGCTTTGAACAATTTATCTAAAGAAAGCTTCGGTAAATGCGTCGTCTGCAAGAAGGATATTGAAATAAGCCGACTGGAAGCCAACCCTGCCGCCACGACCTGCATGGAGCATATTGAAAGTTGAGAACGACTTTATAACCCTGCCTGCCGGTAGGCAGGTTTTAACTTTACAAACTTTTAACTTCTTATGTCTTTTGCCCGAGTTTATTCCGCGCAAGTGAATCTGCTCTCTGGGGCTATCGTCACCATTGAAGTGGATCTCTCTAAGGGCCTGCATACTTTTTCGGTGGTCGGACTGCCGGACAAAGCGGTGGACGAATCCAAGGACCGGGTCAGCTCGGCGATAAAAAATTCAGGCTTCAAATCTCCCAAGGCAAAGAACCAGAAAGTTGTCGTCTCTCTTTCGCCAGCGGACCTCAAGAAAGAAGGTCCGTTTTTTGACTTGGCCATTGCCCTCGCTTATCTCCTGGCCGCGGACCATCTAGAATTTAACCCCGAGAAAAAGATTTTTTTGGGCGAACTCGGCCTTGACGGCACCTTGCGCCGGGTGAGGGGAGCCCTGCCCTTGGCGGAAGAAGCCAAGCGCCGGGGGTTTGCAGAGATATATCTGCCCCGGGAGAACGCGGCGGAAGCGGCGCTGGTTGATGGCATAAAAATCTTCGGCGCCCGAAATCTGGAGGAGGTTATGGAACACTTGGATGAAAATCTAAGCAAAGACTCCAGCCCCAGGGGCGCTCTTAAAAAAATAAAACCTCAACCAAAGACGGAAGTTAGCTATAAAAAAGCCAAACCAATTTCCGACTTTTCGGATATCCGCGGGCAGGAGAGCGCCAAGCGGGGCTTAGAGATTGCCGCGGCCGGCGGGCACAACATCGCTATGTACGGCCCGCCCGGCACGGGCAAGACCATGCTGGCCCGTGCCTTTGCCGGGCTTTTGCCTGATTTAACCCTCCCGGAGATTTTGGAAATTACCGGCATTCACTCCGTAGCCGGAACCATAGAAGGCGAACTCCAGGTGGAGCCGCCTTTCCGCTCGCCGCATCATACTTCTTCTTATGTGTCCATTGTGGGCGGTGGCGCCAACTTGAAGCCTGGTGAAGTGACTCTGGCTCACCGGGGAGTTTTGTTCTTAGACGAGTTCCCGGAATTTGAAAAGAGAGTCCTGGAAGCCCTGCGCCAACCTTTGGAAGACAATCTTATTTCCATTTCCCGGGCGCGGGGTTCAGCGACCTTCCCCTCCAATTTTATTTTAGTGGCGGCCATGAATCCCTGTCCTTGCGGCAACACCGGTAGCAAAAAGAAGGCCTGCGTCTGCCGGCCGAGCGACCTGGACCGGTATCGGCGTAAACTCTCCGGGCCGATTATGGACCGCATTGACCTTTGGGTCTCGGTTGGCAACGTGGAGTATAAAAAACTGGGTGGCGAAGGCGATGGGGAAAAAAGTGCGGTTATTAAAAAGCGGGTAGCCGTTGCGCAGAAAATCCAGCGGGAGCGATATAAAAAATTGCGGCGGGACATAAAATTGAACAGCGAAATGAACGTCAAAGACCTTTCCGGCATCGTCAAGTTAAAAGACGAAGTCCGGGCGATGCTGGACGACAGCGCGGAGCGCTTGGGGCTTTCCGCCCGAGCCTATCACCGAGTCA
>MFVV01000031.1 GCA_001786225.1 Candidatus Nomurabacteria bacterium RIFCSPLOWO2_12_FULL_46_14
TCCCTTGCCATTTTTTCGGTTTCCGTTCTGGCGCAAGCGATGGTCGCTCTTTTCTCCCGGGCGTATTACGCCACTGGCGACACCAGGCGCCCCCTCACTGTCAATTTCATCTCCTCACTCCTGATTATCTTCTTGGCGTACGCATTCTTAGAGTTATATCAGGCCTTCCCCTCTTTCCGATATTTCATAGAGTCTCTTCTTAAGGTAGAGGATATACCGGGAACAGAGGTATTGATGTTGCCACTCGCTTATTCTATCGGCACCATTTTTAATTTCATCTTGCATTGGTTTTTTGTCCGGCGCGATTTTATGCAGCATGAATCTTTCATTACCAAGACATTCTTTCAGAGCCTGGGAGCGTCCTTTTTCATCGGCCTTACGGCATATTCCTGCCTCAACATCTTCTCGCCGGTTTTCGGCACCACTACTTTCTGGGGCATATTTTTGCAAGGATTAATTTCCGGGGTACTGGGTATTCTTGTCGGGGGCTTGGTCCTCTATCTCTTGAAGAGCGAAGAACTATCAGACTTCATCAAAACCATGAAAACCAATTTCTGGAAGTCCAAGGCCATCCCGCCGCTCCAGGAGGAGCTTTAAAGTCATTCTTTTATGTGATATATTTCCCAGATGTCTTTTGGCCGTATTATATATTATTATTGGGCGCAAATAAGAAAGTATAAGATATCTTTCTTTTTCACCTTTGTTGCTTATGGGACCGCGGTGGTGCTTTCAAGCATTATTAACCCTATTTTTTATAAAGGAATCATTGATTTGGTGGCTGGAGCTTCGGCTCCAGTTACGGTAACACATGATTTATTCTCAATTGCCTTTAAGATAGCGGTGACAGTAGTGGCTTATCAGGCCTTATTTCGGGTGGGGGATTACCTTATCGTGCACTTCCAAGCCAACACTATTAGAGAAATTCACAACGATGTTTTTATAAGGCTGATGAATCACTCTTATAAATTTTTCTCGAATCATTTCTCTGGCAGTCTGGTAGCTAAGTCCAAGAGATTCGCCGCTGCCTTCGAGCGAATGAGTGATGTGGTCACTTTCAGTTTCTGGTTTACATTTATCCAGCTGACCGGCGTTTTTATTGTTCTATTCTTACAGGCGCCGCAAATAAGCTTTTTATTCCTCGCCTGGGTTGTAATTTATGTTTTCATCACATTCTTGTTCATTAGAAAGAAGGTGAAATATGATATGGCAGAGGCCGCCGCTGATTCCAAGGTCACCGCCCGTTTTGCCGATGCCATTACCAATATTTTAAACGTAAAGATATTTTCGGGCATGCGCCGGGAAGAATCTCTTTTTAAAGATGTTACTAGC
Source organism: Candidatus Nomurabacteria bacterium RIFCSPLOWO2_12_FULL_46_14 (assembly GCA_001786225.1). GTDB lineage: Bacteria > Patescibacteriota > Minisyncoccia > Phycocordibacterales > UBA9973 > UBA9973. Next base: position 1,330 of record MFVV01000031.1, read on the forward strand.
GACGAGTATTACAAACGCACCAAGGCATGGGGTTTCGGCAATATACAAAATCTTGTCCAGGGTTTTCTTATGGGCGTGCTCCAGATCGCGGTTGTCTATGTAATGATAAATCTCTGGATTAAAGGGTCTATCTCTGCCGGCATGATAGTCCTGGTGCAAGTATATATGTTCAGTGTTTTTGACCATCTTTGGGAATTGGGCAAGTCTTTAGTGCGTTTTTTTAAATCACTTGCAGAGGCTCAAGAAATGGTCGATCTTTTAGACCAAAAGCCCGATATCCTGGATATTAATAATCCTGAGAAATGCATAATATCTAAGGGAAATATAAATTTCGAGAAAGTAAATTTTGAATACATTGCGGGCTATGGCGTTTTTAGGAATTTTAACCTGCAAATATCTACCGGTGAGAAAATCGGTCTTGTCGGGCATTCTGGCTCCGGCAAGTCGACTCTCGTAAAAATGCTTTTGCGTTTCGCCGATGTCAAGGATGGCAGGATCTTAATCGATGGCCAGAATATTGCGCAAATCAAGCAGGACGATTTGCGTTCGAAGATATCTTATGTTCCCCAAGAACCCATTTTATTCCACAGAAGCATCAGAGACAACATAGCTTACTCCAATTCTCTGGTTGCTGAAGAGGAGATAATAGAAGCGGCCAAGAAGGCGCATGCCCATGAATTTATATCTGGTTTTAAAAATGGCTATGAAACCCTGGTAGGCGAGCGCGGTATAAAATTATCAGGAGGAGAAAAGCAAAGAGTTGCGATAGCCCGCGCCATGCTGAAGCCCGCACCCATTTTAATTTTGGACGAAGCTACCAGCTCCCTGGACAGTGTCAGCGAATCTTATATTCAAGACGCTTTTAATGCTCTTATGAAGGGCAAAACCACCATTGTCATTGCTCACCGACTTTCCACTATCCAGAAGATGGACCGAATTATCGTTTTGGATAAAGGCAAAATCGTGGAAGAGGGGACTCATCGGGAACTTCTGGAGCGGGACGGAGTTTACGCCGACCTCTGGGAACATCAAACCGGCGGGTTCCTGAACTCGTCAACCTCGCAGGTTGACGAGTTGTCAAACAAAGAAAATAAATCATGAAATTAGAAAATATAAGAAATTTTTCCATAATAGCTCACATTGACCACGGCAAGAGCACCCTGGCGGACAGGATGCTGGAGATTACGGGGACCATAGAAAAACGCAAAATGCGGGCGCAGGTGCTGGACTCCATGGAGCTGGAGCGAGAGCGGGGCATCACCATCAAAATGCAGCCCGTGCGGATGGAATACACCCCACCCCAACCCCTCCCCCAAGGGGAGGGGAGAATTTATGCCCCCTCCTTGGGAAGGGGCAAGGGGGAGGTTTATGTTTTGAACCTGATAGACACCCCCGGGCATATAGATTTCTCCTACGAGGTTTCTAGAGCCCTCCAGGCGGTGGAAGGCTCAATCCTCTTGATAGATTCTACCCAGGGCGTGCAGGCGCAGACCCTGACCACTCTCCATATGGCGCAGAATTTGGGCCTCCGGATAATTCCCGTCCTCTCTAAAATTGATTCGCCCCTGGCCCGGGTGGAAGAAGTCAAAGAAGAAGTGGTCAAACTTTTGAACTGCCGGCGGGAAGACATACTCTCCGTCTCCGGCAAAACCGGCGAGGGCGTCCCGGAACTTTTGGATGAGATAATCAAGAGAGTTCCCGCCCCTTCCCCCTCCCTACCTCCCCCTACAGTAGGGGGAGGTGTAAGAATGACGGAAGAGGTATTTAGGGCCTTGGTGTTTGACTTCAAATATTCCAATCATCGCGGGGTTATAGTTTTCATCCGGGTGCTGGATGGCGAAGTTCAAAAAGGCGACAGTTTGCTTTTCACCGCTAGCCGGGAAAAATGGCACGCCCTGGAGGTCGGTATTTTTTCTCCCGAGGAACAAGCGCGAGAGAGCTTGTCTGCCGGGGAGATAGGCTACATCGTTACCGGCATAAAAAGGCCGGACATCGCTTCGGTCGGGGATACTATCACCCGGACCGGGAAGCCCCTGCCGCCACTGCCGGGCTATATGCGCGCTTCGCCCGTGGTCTGGGCGTCTGTATTCCCGGAGGAGGCGGATGATTTCGCGGAACTTAAACTGGCCCTGGGCCGGCTCAAGCTATCCGATTCGGCCTTCTCCTTCGAAGAGGAGAAAAGCGGTTCTCTGGGCCGCGGTTTCCGCTGTGGTTTCTTGGGAATGCTCCATTTGGAGATTATTACCGAGAGGCTCCGCCGGGAATTTAATTTGGACCTGGTGATTACCGCGCCGTCCATCACTTACGAGGTTTGGCTCAAAAACGACCCGCACCCTCAAAATAGCGTGAGGGTATATTCGCCGTATTTTTTCCCGGATGACGGGGCGGTGGATAAAGTTTTGGAACCTTGGGTCAGGGTCAAAATTATAACCCCGACGGAGTATCTCGGCGGTATTATGCAGATATTATTTGAGCACGAGGCGGAAGTAGGGGAGACGGAAAACTTCGGCGATACTTCAGCCGGCCGGGCGATGCTCTCCCTGCAAATGCCCCTGCGGGAGCTGATGCGCAACTTTTTTGATGAATTGAAGAGTGTTTCCTCGGGCTATGCCTCCATTTCTTACGAAATCGGGGAAATGCGGGAGGCCAATGTCACCCGCTTGGATATCCTGGTGGCCGGAGAGCCGGTGCCCGCGTTCTCCCGCGTTATTTCCAAAAAAAGAGCGGAGGAGGAGGCGGAAAACGCGGTGGAGAAGCTCTCCGGCATTCTGCCGCGGCAGATGTTCGTGACTAAAATTCAGGGCCGGGCTTTGGGCCGGATAATTTCTTCCCGGACTCTCTCGGCTTACCGTAAAGACGTCACCCAACATATGTACGGCGGAGACATTACCCGTAAAATGAAGCTCCGGGAAAAGCAGAAAAAAGGCAAAAAGAAAATGAAAGAACGAGGCCGGGTCAATATTCCCCAGGATGTGTTCTTGAAGATGATGCGCGGCCAATGACAAACTTCGCCAGTCTTAGGTTTTTTCTCTCCTCGCGCATTTACCGCCTTGTCGCTCGAAAAGATCTAAGACTGGCTTCGTTTTACTTTACTGGAATATGGGCGAATACAAAAGAATCATGGAGATAATAACCAAAACCCCGACAACCGCCCAGATTCGTTGTATTTTTTTCTGGTGTTTTTTGTTAAAAATCATACAATTCGGTATAATTAGAATAGCATTTCTATGCGTAATTTTCAAGCCAAGAAAAAATCAAGAAGAATTTTGGAATCGCCGCCGGTTTTAATCCTGTTCCTGGTTCTGGTTCTTATTTTTGCCTTTAATTTGCTGGGTTTTTGGGGTAAAATGCGGATAACCGCCAGAAATAGGGAGGCCGCCCTGGAGCGGGTTCTGGAATTAAAGGAGAATCAGGAAGAGCTCGCCGCGAACATAGCCAAGCTCAATACTCCGGCAGGAGTAGAAGAAACCATCCGCGAGAAATTCGGCCTGGGTAAGGAGGGGGAGGGTCTCATCGTCATTGTGGAAGACCCGGGTCAGTCCGAAGAAGACAAGGCAAAGGCCGAAGGAGGATTCTTTTCGTTTTTTAAAAAATTATTTCGGTGAACGCGGCCATGGTTTAGTGGTAGAATGATTGCTTCCCAAGCAATAGACAGGAGTTCGATTCTCCTTGGCCGCACATTTGTTGTATATGAAAAGTGTGATATAATCATGTTAATTAATATTAATTTTTTTTAAAAACATGCCTAATATAACAATTTACTCCACCCCGACCTGTCACTTCTGCCACATGGCTAAGAAC
>MFVV01000032.1 GCA_001786225.1 Candidatus Nomurabacteria bacterium RIFCSPLOWO2_12_FULL_46_14
TAATCTTAGAAAAAGTGCCGAATGCCGCCCAAAAAGACGACCAGAAAATGTCAGCCCAGGTTTTCAATCTGGGCTATGATAATTTCATGGGCCGGCTGGCGGTGGCCCGCATTTACTCCGGGACTTTATTTGCTGGCAAGCAGGTTCTTGTAAAAAGTGGTTCGGACAAAACGCGTTCCGGCAAAGTTGCCAAGCTCTTCACCTTTGAGGGCGTGAGGAGAAGAGAGGTGGCAACCGCGGAGGCCGGCGACATCGTGCTTTTCTCCGGCATACCCGACATTTATATCGGCGAAACTTTGTGCGCCGACGAAACAGTGGAGGCCATGCCGGCGATTTTGGTGGATGAGCCGACTCTCTCCCTCAATTTTATGGTAAATGATTCTCCCTTCGCCGGCCGGGAAGGCAAGTTGGTGACCGGCCGGCAGATTAGAGAAAGATTAGAAAAGGAATTAGAGATGAATGTGGGACTACGAATAGAGTTTTCCCCACCAGTGGCGGGGCAAGTCTCCTCCGGACCAAGTTTCTTTAAAGTTTACGGCCGGGGAGAACTTCATCTGGCCATCCTCCTGGAGAATATGCGCCGGGAAGGATTTGAACTTCAGGTTTCGGAGCCGCAAGTAATCATTAAAGAGGAAAATGGTGTCCGGACCGAGCCTTACGAGGAACTCCTAATAGACGCACCGGTAGAGTATTCCGGCGGCATAATTGAAAAGCTCGGCCGACGGCGGGGGATTATGAAAGAAATGGTCCGCAAAGAGAGAATCGTCCGGATGACTTTTGACATACCGACGCGAGGGCTTCTGGGATTCCGCGGAGAATTTATAATTGATACCAAGGGCGAGGGGATTATGTCTTCTAGAGTTACGGGCTTTCGGCCATACGCGGGTGAAGTCAAAAAAAGAGAATATGGCTCCATGACCTCTATGGCTACAGGCTTTGCCACCGCTTTTGCCATTGCAAATTTACAGGAACGTGGTATAATGTATATTAAGCACGGCACGGAGATTTATCAAGGCATGGTGGTGGGTAATGTTTTAAAAGGCGAGGAGATGTCGGTCAATCCCACCCGAGGCAAAGAACTCTCTAATGTGCGCGCTTCCGGCACGGACGAAGCCATTGTTCTTAATCCGCCCTTTATTCTCAATATTGAGCGGGGACTGGAAGTCATGGGCGAGAATGAATATCTGGAAATTACGCCCCTGTCCATTCGCTTGCGAAAAAAGTATTTGACGGAACTCGCGCGAGTTCGGGCTAGCCGCAAATGAATAAAAGTAATTGCCTTTCAAATTTGACATTAAGCCAACCGCGTGCATTAATTATAAATAACAAATGCAAATTTTATCTTTCAAACCCAAACAAGTGACCAAGCGACTGACCTCGCATCTCTCCGCGCGGGGGCGGGATGTAGTTCTCAATCGTTTCGGCTTAACTGCCGAAGCGAAGAGGCGAACTCTGGAAGAAATCGGTCAGAAGTACGGCATTACCCGGGAGCGAGTGCGCCAGGTGGAAGAAGCTTCTCTTAATTTAATAAAAAAATCCGATGCTTACAAAAAAGAGCAGAAAATTTTTGAGGAACTCAAAGCCCTGATTCATTCTCTGGGCGCGCTGATTGCCGAAGAAGAGCTTCTGGGCCATATTTCCAAGGACCAAGAGACCCAAAACCATATCCATTTTTATCTTCATCTGGCGGACGCCTTCAAGAAACACCGCGAGGACGACCATTTCCGCGCCCGTTTCAGTGTGGATGAAGAGATATCCGCCAAAGTCCACGACGCTCTAAGAAAGCTCTATCTCAACCTCCGCGACGAAGACCTGGTGTCGGAAACGGAAATGATAAAAAAGTTTCTGGACCACCTCAAAGATGTGGCGGAGCATTACCGGAACGAGGAGGTAGCCCGGAGGTGGCTTAATCTTTCCAAAAAAATTTCCAAAAATCCTTTCGGGGAGTGGGGTCGCGCCAGCTCACCCAATGTCCGGGTTCGCGGGGTCAAGGATTACGCTTATCTCATCATGCGTCAGCACGGTAGTCCGATGCATTTCCGCGAGGTGGCGGATGCTATTGCCAAAACTTTCCACAAGAAAACTCACTACGCCACTTACCACAACGAGCTTATTAAAGACCCTCGCTTTATCCTGGTGGGGCGGGGCATTTACGCTCTAGAGGAGTGGGGCTACAAGCCGGGCATTGCCCGAGAAGTTATCCGGGATATTCTGAAGCGGAGCGGGCCTATGACTCGGGACGAAGTTGTGGAGAAAGTCATGAAAGAAAGATACTTCAAAAAGAACACCATCCTGGTAAACCTGGCCAACTCCAGATATTTCCGCAAAAACAAAAACGACCTTTACACTGCGGTTTAACCTCACCGGCCCCTCTCCCAAGGAGAGGTGTATTTTTCTGGGATTTTGTATTAAAATATAAATATGCTTGATTTCCTGGCATACATATTTTTCTCTGTTCTCCTGCCCTTAGTCGGCGTCTCTTTTCTGGGCTGGGCCGCTTTCAGATTGTGGGTGCATTACATCCAGCAGGATTTTATTTCCGGCATTGAGTGGGTGCTCTTGGAGATTGTCCCCCCGCGGGAGGTCCTGCGCTCGCCCAAGGCCATGGAGCTTTTCTTAACCAACGCGCTTTATCACTGGAGCAACAAAGGCGGAGTGGAGGAATACTGGCAGGGCGCGGTCTGGTTCTGGCATTCTTTGGAAATCGCATCCCTTGAAGGACAAGTGCATTTTTATATCCGGACGGCTTCGCGCCTGAAGAGTTTGGTGGAAACCCAGATGTATGCCCAGTATCCCCAGGCCCAGGTGAAACTGGCAGAAGATTACACTCTGGCGGTGGACCGGATTACGGATGAGAGCGCCTGGAATCTCTGGGGTTGTGAATTTAAGCTAACCAAGCCGGAAGCCTACCCCATTAGAACATACGTGGACTATGGCTTGGATAAAGACCCCAAGGAGGAATACAAAGTAGACCCTGTTTCCTCAGTTATAGAACTATTCAGTTCTATAGGCCCCGGGGAGCAGATGTGGTCCCAGGTTGTTATCAAGCCACCGAAGAAAAAATACCATACTTCGGGCACTTGGTTTGGCCATCATGATTGGGTAAAAGAGTCGGAAATAACTTTAGAAAAACTGCTCAAGCCCTACACCAACATAAAAAAACAGGCAAATAACCCTAACGAATTTGCCATGGAAACTCGCACCCCTGATAAATTTAAGCCTATAGTTGATGGAATGACAAAAAAAGTATTAAAACTTGGCTTTGAGACTGGCGTCCGGATCTGCTATGTGGCCAAGAAGGAAAATTTTAATATGAGCAATCGTCGGAATATGCGTTTATTATGGCGACAATATGAAAGTCCCTCTTTAAACGGTTTTGCGCGCTTTAATTCCACTCAAGCCGATGCTTACGGGACCAACTTCATCGCCAGCTGGTTGCTTCTGTCTAAAGCCAAAATTATGCGCCTGGCCGACAGAATGCTGGAAGAATATCGAGAGAGAGCTTTCTTTTATCTCCCGCTTCGCCACGCTATCCATTTTCCCTGGCCTATTTCTCCATATATTTTTCCCAACTATTTTCATCACAAAACTTTTATGTTAAACGTGGAAGAGCTGGCCACTCTCTGGCACTTCCCCGGCCAGATACTCAAAGTGCCGACCCTGGAGCGCATAGAGTCCAAAGAAGCCGCTCCGCCACCCAACTTGCCGACATAATCATCTACTACTATGCCCTCTCTCGACCAAAGAAAAATAATTTTTGTAGTGGCTATCGTCGTGGCTTTGGTATTTGTGGCCAATATACTTTTGGCCGCGCCGGCGAACTTCCCGGCCGGCGGGATGGTCACCATCCAAGAAGGAGCCAGCTTGGGCCAGGTTTCCGCCCTGCTTAAAGCAAACAACATCATCCGCTCTCGGCTCGTTTTTGAGGCCCTGGTAATACTAGAGGGCGGGGAGAAACGCGTATATTCCGGCGGGTATGTTTTTCCTGAAAAAGAATCGGTTTTGGAAGTGAGCCGGCGAATTGCGCGAGGCGAGCGGCGAGTGCCGACCATTCGAGTTACCATACCCGAGGGCTATACCGCGAGGGAAATCGGAGAAGTTTTTGCGTCCAAGTTAAATAATTTTAACCAAGAACGTTTTCTCCAAGTTGCGACGGCCAAAGAGGGCTATCTTTTCCCGGACACTTATTTTTTCTTCGCTCTGGATACGGAAGAGGAAGTTCTCCGGTCGCTCGCGGAAAATTATGAAAAGAAAATAGCGCCTCTTCGGGAAGAGATAGTCGCCTTGGGCAAAACCGAGAAAGAAATAATAATCATGGCTTCCCTGATTGAAGGCGAGGCCAAGGGCGACGCGGACCGGGAGCTTATCTCTGGTATTTTATGGCGGAGACTCGCTATCGGTATGCCGCTTGAGGTGGACATAGCTCCGGAAACATACAAGAAACAGGGCTTGCCGGAGGGGCCGGTCGGTAACCCGGGGATGAAGGCGATTCTCTCCGCAATGCGTCCCCGACAATCAGAATATCTTTTTTATCTCCACGGGGAAGATGGCGAGGTGCATTTTGCTAAGAATTTTGAAGAGCATAAAAAGAATAAGAAACTTTATTTAAAATGAGAAAACATAATCTGGCGTTTATAGATATAGAGACTACCGGCCCCTTGGTGGCCAAGCACGAGATAATAGAAATCGGCTGTATTGTCACTTCCCATGACCTTCAGATTATTGATGAATTTGAAACCAAAGTGACGCCGGAGCGGATAGAAGACGCCGACCCTGTGGCTCTCAAGATAAACCACTACGACCCGGCGCTTTGGGAGGGGAGCCAGACTCTGCCCCAGGCGCTTGAGATATTGTCCGAAAAGGTCAAGGACGCGATTATGGTTGGGCACAATGTGGCTTTTGACGCCGGATTTTTGGATTACGCTTTCCAAAAATCCGGCATTCCAAACAGTATGCATTACCACCGGCTGGACACCGTTTCCCTGGCTTGGGCCAAGCTCCACGCCAAGCCGGATATCAATCATTTTTCCCTGCGGGAATTGTGCCTTTATTTCGGTATAAAAAACGCGCGTCCCCACAGCGCCCTTGCCGACGCTCGCGCCACCTACGAGCTTTACAAAAAACTGATGCTTTTATAAGCTATTTTTTATTTTTAGTAATCTTATCCGCTTCTTGTTTTAATTCTTTCAGTTTTTCTCTGGCGCTGGTCAGCCTTTCCATCAAGGTTTCAAATTCACTCTCTGTCTCTATAAAAGGCGCGCCCAGGCCGGCGTAACTACCGTCTTTGGGATAATAATCCAATACACGGTCAATAATTTCTAGTCCTCTGTTTGCCGTTAGCCACGAAAGTTTTATCAATTTAAAAGCCGCGGCCTTTAATCTTGGTTCTTTTCTGGCGGCCCTTTCCATCTCTTCCACTACAGCCAGCGCTTGTTTATAATCTTCCGCCGAAGGCTCGATGGAATTTTCCGGTCCTCTTTCTTGTCGCAACTTTTTTGCTTTTAACGCCACCATTCTGGCTTCCAGACTAGCAGTTGGTTCCGGATTTTTGAGAGATTCATTCATTGCATTATATATGCTAGATTATAATCATATTTATGAATAAGAGCAAGAAAACCGTTTTCGTGGGACTATCCGGCGGAGTGGATAGCGCTGTATCTGCCGCTCTCTTAAAACAGCAGGGTTATGATGTGGTGGGAGTTTTTATTCGTACTTGGCATCCGGAGTTTTTGGAGTGCAACGAAGAGGAAGAGAGGCGAGATGCGATGCGGGTAGCGGCGCACTTGGATATCCCTTTTTTAACTTTTGATTTTGAAAAAGAATATAAGAAGGGTGTTGCGGATTATATGATTGCCGAATATCGCGCCGGCCGGACTCCAAACCCGGATGTGATGTGTAACAAAGAAGTAAAATTTGGAGCATTTTTTAAGAAAGCTCTCGCCATGGGTGCTAACTTGGTGGCTACAGGCCACTATGCGCAAAAATACGGAGGAGTTTCCTCCGTTACGGAGGAAACTCCTCCGTATTTGATAAAGGGGACAGACCCTGCTAAAGACCAAAGTTATTTTCTCTGGACTCTTACTCAGAAACAACTTTCTAAAATTATTTTTCCTATTGGAAATTTAAAAAAGACGGAGGTAAGAAAACTAGCGAAGAAATTTAATCTGCCGGTAGCGGAGAAGAAAGACAGCCAGGGGATATGCTTCTTGGGCGCGATAGATTTGAAAGAATTTCTGAAGCACTATATTAAACAAAAAAGGGGAAAAGTTATGCTTGAAAAAGGGGAGATGATAGGTTGGCATAACGGCGTGGTCTTTCATACGCTCGGAGAGCGCCATGGTTTTACTATCACCAAAAAAAATCCCAACGACAAGCCGTACTATGTCGTCGGCAAAGATATAAAGAAAAATATTCTATATGTTTCAGAAGACAATAAAATTTCTTATTCTAATATTTTGCAAAATTACAAAATAAAGGAAATTAATTGGATAGAGAAAGCGCCAAAAGAAAACAAAAATTACTCCTGCCAAATCCGCTATCATGGCGAACTTTTACCCTGCAAAATTAAGTGTGCAACATCCGATGTTGCACAAGTTTTTTTAGGTAAGCCGGTTTTGGCCGCTTCCGGCCAGTCTTGTGTAATATACGACCAAGATATTTGCCTCGGCGGAGGAGTTATCATATAATTTACCTATGACCGAATTCTTTATTGGGAATGGTGAAATTATGATACGGCTCGGCGTGGCGGCGCTTTTAGGCATACTCATCGGCTTGGAGCGTGTTTTGGTTCAGAAAGAGGCGGGCATGAAGACACACGCCCTAGTCTCGGCGGGCGCGGCAGTTTTTGTCCTTATCTCCGAAATGCTGACAGAAAAATACGGCTCTGCCTCCGGCTTTGACCCTTCCCGCATCGCTTCCCAAATAATCGTGGGTATCGGTTTTTTGGGGGCGGGCTCTATAATATTTCAAGGCTCCCGCCTTAGGGGGCTGACTACCGCGAGCGGACTCTGGGTAACGGCCGGCATCGGCATGGCCGCAGGCTTTGGTTTTTTTACTCTGGCGGCAATCACCACCGTCCTGGTTCTGCTCATCTTGACCGTGGTTTACTTTTTTGAAAAGCCATTGAGGGAAATTTCAGATAAAAATTCTAATGAATAAAGAGAGAATGCAGTCCAACGAGATAAGGGAAAGATTTTTGAAGTTTTTCCAAGAAAGAAAACATAAGATAATTCCCTCGGCTTCTTTGGTGCCCGAGAATGACCCTACGGTTCTCTTCACTACTGCCGGCATGCAGCAATTTAAGCATTACTATACTGCTCCAGAAAACGCGCTCCGAGATTTTGACACCAAAAACGTAGTCACCGTGCAGAAGTGCGTTAGAACTTCAGATATTGATGAGATAGGAGACAGCACCCACCATACTTTTCTGGAGATGTTGGGAAACTTTAGTTTTGGAGGCTATGGCCGGGAAGAAGCCATAAAATATGCTCATGAATTTATGACCGAAGAACTGGGACTCAAAATTTCATATGTGACTTTTTATAAGGGGGAAGGAGTGGTTCCCAGAGACGAGGAATCGCGGAAAATTTGGGAAAAAATCGGGGTGAAAGATATTCGCGAAGACGGCGCTGATGTTTTTTGGGGGCCGACAGGGGATGAAGGCCCCTGTGGTCCGACAACGGAAATTTATTGCAAGAATGCCAATGGCCAAGATGTTGAAATATGGAACATAGTTTTCAATGAATATTTTTCGAACGGCTCGCGTGAGAAACTGGATAAAGGCGGGGCCGAACTGAAAAAACTTTCTACACTCGGAATTGATACAGGTATGGGTTTTGAGCGCTTGCTCAGCATCGTTCAGAATAAAAAAAGTAATTACGAAACGGATATATTTAATAATGAGCAAACTCGCGAAGAAAGAATTGTAGCTGATCATGTTAGAACTGCGGTTTTTTTAGCTTCAGACGGTGTAGTACCAGGCAATACAGGCCGAGGATATATTTTGCGCAGATTGATCCGCCGTGCAGTAAGGTTCTCAAAGGAACAACTGCAGAGTAAAATTGAAAAAGTGAAAAAAGTTTACGAAGGGGTGTATGACTTGGATGATAAAGGAGAAATTGCTAAAGAAGAAAATAAATTTAGGGAAACCCTGGATAAGGGCATAAGGGAATTTGAGAAAGGTGCTGACCCTTTTATTCTTTTCACTACTTACGGTTTCCCGATAGAATTGACTGCAGAACTGGCAAAAGAAAGAGGAACCGAAATTAACCGCGCGGAATATGAAACAAAAATGGCAGAGCACCAGAGACTTTCCCAGACATCTTCCGCTGGGATGTTTAAGGGCGGGTTGGCAAATCACAATCCGAAAACAATAAAACTGCATACCGCCCACCATTTGCTCCTGGCGGGCCTGCAGGCCGTTGTGAGCCCTAAAATCAAGCAGAGAGGCAGTAACATAACCGAAGAACGCTTGCGGATGGATTTTTCTTTGGAGCGTAAATTAACCGAGGAAGAAAAAAGGGAAGTGGAGGCATGGGTCAATGATAAAATAAATTTAGGTCTAAATGTAGAGAGGAGGGAGATGCCGCTTGCAGAAGCAGAAAAAATCGGCGCGGAAATGGAATTCGGCGCAAAATATCCAGACATAGTGAGCGTATATTTTATCGGCGGAAAAAGGTCAGACCTTAAGGGAGCCCAAGGTCTGACCTTTGGGAGCCGAAATGATTTTGTAAGCATGGAATTTTGTGGCGGCCCGCACGTTTCAAATACGTCAGAGCTTGGCAGTTTTAAAATCCAGAAAGAAGAAGCGGTAGCTCAGGGGATTAGACGCATTAAAGCGGTTTTGGTATAATTGGGCTAGATGGGAATTTTTAGTAAATCTAAAAAGCAGAAAGAAAATCTGGCGATAGTCTTGGACCTAGGTTCTTCTTCTGTGGGCGGAGCCGTTTTTCGCGCGCGGAAGGGGAGCGCTCCCCAGATGATTTATTCCGTCCGCGAGGAGATAATGCCAGAGAAGAATTTTAATTTTGAGAAGTTTATGAAGAGCGCGCTCCAAGCTCTGGAAGAAATTGCTCGCGACATCGTCCTCCGGGGATTCGGGCGTCCGCGGCGCGTTTTCGTAGTTCTGGCCTCGCCTTGGCACGTATCAGAGATACGGACAATCAATTACAGCAAAAATACTTCCTTTACTTTCAGCGTGGCTCTGGCGGAGGGCTTGATTGAAAAAGAGATAGCCCTTTTCCAATCGGAGCTTAATCGCAAATATAAAAGAGAAAAAATGCGACCGATTGAGCTCAAGAACATAAAAATCGCCTTAAACGGCTATGTCGCTCCGGAACCCTTGAATCAGAAGGCACAAGAGCTGGCCATGACCCTTTTTATCGCCATGAGCTCGGAAAATGTTTTGAACCAGATTGAAGAGGGCCTTGCCCGCCATTTTCGCCGCGGCGACATTAAGTTTTCATCTTTCACTATGGCGGCGTTCGCGGTTGCCCGGGATTTATTCCAAGAGGACAGCGAATTTATCTTGATTGACATCGGCGGAGAGGTGACGGATATGTCCATGGTGAAAGAGGAAGAATTACGCGAAGCCGCTTCTTTCCCCATTGGCGCTAATTTTATTTTCCGAGAAATAGCCGCGGAACTGTCCGCCACCCTGCCGGAGGCCAAGTCGCTTTTTTATCTTTATAAGGACGGGCATGGAGATACGGCCTCGACGGCTCGGCTGGAACCGATAATGAAAAGTCTGAAAAGCAAATGGCTACAGAGCTTCCAGGAATCCTTGGCCAATCTCTCCCACGACCTCTCCATCCCCTCCACGATTTTTTTCACCGCGGAGAAAGAGCTGGCTGGATTTTTTGCCGAACTGATTAAGGGCGAGCAATTCAATCAGTATACCCTGACCGATTCCAAATTCAAAGTTATTCCGCTCCACGGCGCGACCCTGGCCCCCTTTGCCGACATTGCCCGAGACGCCTCCCCCGACCCCTATCTCTTAATAGCGTGCGTTTATTTATCCCGTACTCTGTCCGTCAAATTTTAATTTATTCATGGCCAAGAATTTATTACAAGATGTTGTTAGGAAAAAGCCGGGATTCACTCCCGCCAAACGCTCTGGGGTTGACCCCGGCAAATTCAAACTCCTTCCCCAAAGACCCAAATATACCTTGTGGTCGGTGGCTTTCATCTCCTTACTGTTTCTTTTTTTTGCTTTGACTTTTTTGTTCGCTAGGGCGACGATAATTATTGAGCCCCAGGTAGAAAATATTTCCCTCCAGACGACCTTTCAAGCGGTCAAAGGCGGAGATTCGCCTTCGCTTTCTTTTGACATAGTTCGGAGTTCCTTTGAAGAAGCCAAAAGTGTCCCGGCTAGCGGGGAAGAGGACATTCAAGAACCTGCTAGGGGCTTGATAATCCTCTACAATAATGCCGGGAGTTCACCCCAAATTCTTTCTCGGGATACCAGGCTTTTGGGTTCCAATGGCAAAATTTATAAAACCAAAGCCCGAGCAATCATTCCCGGCCGGAGCGCGGGAGGCGCGCTGGGCAGTGTGGAGGCGGAGATATACGCCTCGGAGCCCGGCGAGGAATACAACAGTCCGCCGCTTGACTTTGAGATAATGGGCTTCAAGGGTACTCCAAAATATTCCCAGATTTACGGCCGAGGCAAGGGCGAGATTTTGGGTGGCAGAAACGGAAGATATAAAGTTGTCTCCGTAGCCGAAAGGCAGGCTGTCGAAGCGGAACTAGAATCCACGCTCTCCGTCAAGTTGTCCCAAAAAACCAGGGCGGAGATTCCGGCGGGTTTTATCCTTTTTGATGGTGCTGGTTTTATCCAAATCAGCAAGAAAGAAACGGTTGTCCCGGAGAACGGTGAAAATATTTCCATCAAGATAGCGGGTGTTTTCACCGGGGTGTTGTTAAATGAAGAAGAATTGTCCAAGAAAATAGCCGAGGCATCTTGGGCAGAATACGACGGCCGGGAAATATACATACCCGATATCCGCAATCTTGATTTTGAACTGCGGAGCGGTGACCTGAAAAGCAATTCGGATATCAAAAATATTGATTTTAATTTAAGCGGGGAGATAAAGATAGTTTCCAAAGTGGATTTCGTCAAGCTCCGCCGCGAAGTATTAAGTCAGAAGAAAAAAGACTTTCCTCAAATTCTGGTCCGGTATCCGGGCGCGAGTGGAGCCACTGTTCGCCTGCGGCCGTTTTGGAAGAGGTCTTTTCCCACCGAGCCGGAAGATGTGGAAATTATTCTTTCAGCCTACAATAAGTAATTGGAAATTGACTTTCGGTTTGATTTTGTTATATTGAATAAGTCCAAATGAGCGACCCAAAAAGAGACCTGCCTATCGGCAGGCAGGAAAAATTACGAACGAAGAGGGGAGTTGTCACTGAAGCGTTGCCGTCCACTTTATTTAGAGTCAATCTGGAAGGCAATGAAGAAGAAAAAAAAGAAATTCTCGCGTATCTCTCCGGCAAAATGCGTCTACATCGGATTAAAGTTTTGATTGGCGACCAGGTGGAGGTTGTTCTGGATTCTTACGGTGGCAAGGGGAGAATCATCAAGAGATTGTAATTTATTTAAGAATAGTGTATTATAACAATTACGGTTTATAAAATATAAAAAAGCATTAAAAAATAAGGGTTTCTCCCTTGTTTTTGGTCTGTATTTTGCCTAACTTATGAAAATCAGGGCATCCGTCAAAAAGATTTGCGACAATTGTAAATTGGTAAAGCGCCAAAGGCATTTAAGAGTTATCTGCGTCAACCCCAAGCATAAGCAAAAACAATAATCATTATTATGAGACTTTTAGGAATCACCGTACCAAATGAAAAAAGACTGGAAATCGGGCTGACCGTTCTTTACGGCGTTGGCCGTTCCCGGGCTCAAACTGTACTGAAAAAATTAGACATAGATTACGGCAAGCGCGCCAAAGACTTGACTCCGGAAGAAGAAAATAAAATCAGAGGCCTAGTGGAGGGCATGACCCTGGAAGGCAATTTAAAACGGGAGGTGGCCGGCAATATTAAGCGGCTGAAAGACATCAAAACTTACCGAGGCATCCGTCATCTTAAAAAATTGCCGACCCGAGGCCAGCGCACTAAAACAAATTCCCGAACCGTCCGGGGCAATGTGCGGCGAACCATGGCTTCCGGCAAGAGGAAGGAGAGCAAAACATAAAAACAATGGGCAAAACAAAAATCATCAAGGAACCCAATACTGACGTGTCCGGCGAAGTCAAAGTAACGCCGACAAAGTCCCCGAAGAAGAAAGTAACTTCGGGTATAATTTACGTCAATGCCACTTTCAACAATACTCGGGTTCTTTTTACCGATAAATTGGGCAACGCTTTGTTTGCCGGGAGCTCCGGAGCGTTGGGCTTCAAAGGCGCAAAAAAGGGCACGCCGTTCGCCGCTTCCAAGGTGGGCGACATCCTCGGCGCTCGCGCCGCCGGGATGGGGGTTAAAGATTCGGATGTGATTATCAAGGGAGTAGGCTCCGGGCGCGAACCAGCAGTCCGGGCTTTCATGGCGCATGGCATAGAGATTACTTCCATCAAGGACGCGACGCCGGTGCCCCATAACGGCCCTAAGCCGAAGAAAAGAAGGAGAGTATAATATTATGCTTAAGAAACCGAAATTTAAAATAGGCAGAAGGCTCGGCCCCGGGGTATACGATAAATGTCAGACCCCCAAGTTCAGCGCGGCTTCGGGCAAATTCGGCGCCTTCTCTCGGCGGCCTAAAGCTCTTTCGGATTTCGGCGCTCAGCTCTTAGAAAAACAGAAAGTGCGTTTTTCTTACGGCATCAACGAACGCCAGCTTGGAAATTATGTTAAAAAAGCTTCGCGGCGGCTCGGCGCGGGCACAACCGATAAATTTTACGAGGAACTGGAGTCCAGATTGGACAATGTGGTTTATCGGCTGGGCGTGGCTCCGACTCGCCGCGCCGGCAGACAGATGGTTTCTCACGGACATTTTACGGTTAACGACCGTAAGGTTACCATTCCTTCTTATAAAGTGAAAATCGGCGATATGATAAAAATACGGGAAGGTTCCAAATCCAAGAAAATTTTTGAGGGTTTGGCGGAAAAGTTGAAAGATTATAATGTTCCCGCTTGGCTCTCGTTTGATTTGGGCGCCATGGAGGGCCGAATTTCAGCCGCGCCTAAGAATATGGAATCTTTTTTTGATTTGAACGCGGTGCTGGAGTTTTATAGCCGCTAAATTTTATTAATTTTTTAACTTTATAAGCTTTATAACTTTTAACCTAACATCATGCCTGACTATAAAATAATTATGCCTTCTAAACCCCGAGTAATATTAGAGGAGGACAACAAGGGAGTGTTTGAGATAGATGGTTTGTATCCCGGTTACGGCCACACCCTGGGCAACAGCCTTCGGCGGATTATTCTCTCTTCCTTGCCGGGCGCCAGCGTTACCTCTCTCAAGATTGAAGGAGTCTCTCACGAATTTTCCACTCTGGACGGAATCAAAGAAGATGTCATCATCATAATTCTTAATCTGAAGAAAGTCCGCTTTAAGATGGCTTCGGATGAACCGCAAACCGTCAATTTGAGAATCCAGGGCCCCAAGGAAGTCACCGCCCGGGACATCAAAACCGGTGGGCAGGTTGAAATTTTAAACCCGGAATTGCATATCGCGGAGATTACCGGCAAAGTAAGTTTGAATATTGAAATCCGGGTGGAAAAAGGCCTGGGTTTTGTGGCCAAAGAAGTAATGCAGAAAGAAAAGGTGGATATCGGCACTATCGCCGTGGATGCCATCTTCACCCCCATTCGCCGCGTGGCTTACGAAGTGGAAAATATGCGCATCGGCGACAAAACAAACCACAATCGCCTCCGCATCTCCATTGAGACGGACGGCACTCTCTCCCCGCGCGAAGCGCTTTCCCAATCCATTGAAATAATGATTAATCAGCTTAAAGCCGTTGTAGATTTCAAAGAGCCGGAAGCTCCGATGCCCGAAGAGATAGAAGTCCCGACCAAGAGCGCCGGAAAAGATAAGAAAGATAACGAGGAAGAAAAAAAGGAAGAATTTGCCGACGCGCTCAAGACCCGTATTGATACTCTGGGGCTTTCCACCCGGACGCTGAACGCGCTTTCCGCCGCCAATATCCGCACCCTGGGCGGGCTGGCCCGTAAAAAGAGGGAAGACCTTTTGGAAGTGGAAGGCATCGGCGAAAAAGGCATAGCCGAAATAAAAAAGATATTGAACAAAATGGGTTTGGATTTGAAGGAATAATTATAGAAAATTTTTAATGAGACATCATAACCACAAAAGAAAATTCGGTCGGACCAAAAATCAAAGGAATGCCCTCCTTAATTCTTTGGCGCTCAATTTAATTGTGCGGGAGAAAATAAAAACCACCGAGCCTAAGGCCAAGGAGCTCCGGCCGTTTATTGAAAAATTGGTAACCAAGGCCCGCAAGGGTGGCCTGGCTGGAAGGAGAGACGTGGTTGCCCGCCTCCAAAACCGGCAGCCGGAGGTAAAAAAGCTTTTTGAGGTAATCGCTCCCAAGTATAAAGACAGGCAGGGGGGCTATACCCGGGTGCTTAAATTGGGTCCTCGCAAATCGGACGGCGCCAAGATGGCTATTATAGAATTTGTCTAAACCAGGAATGAAAACAGGAATGAAAAAAGCAGAAAACAAAGAAATAAAAATAATAGACGCTTCGGGAGGCATTCTGGGCAGAATCGCGTCCCAGGCCGCGGTGCACTTGATGGGCAAAAGCCGGCCGGCTTTTGAGAGAAATAAATATTCTGGCCTGCCGGTGAAAATTATAAACGCTTCCAAGCTCCGCATTACTCCCCGCAAATTGGAGAGCATTTATCATACCCGCTATTCCGGGCAACCTGGCGGTCTGCGCGTTCTCCGGGGTACGGAGACAGCGGCGAAGAAGGGAATGAAGGAATTGGTCCGGCTAGCAATTTACCGGATGCTGCCGAAGAATAAACTAAAGAGAGAAATGATGAAAAATTTAACAATCGACAATTAACTATTTCGTACGGGATGGCTAAAACAATAAAGAAAACAGAAGAAAAATATGTGGAAGCGGTTGGCCGGCGGAAAACCTCTACCGCCCGGGTCAGAATCTGGCCCGGCGCCAAAGCGAGTTTCGTAGTAAATGGCAAGGAAGCCCGGGCATATTTTTCTACAGAAGTAACCCGACGTCTGATTCTTGATCCGATAATCAAAAGCGCCAGTTCCGGAGAAGACAAAGGCAATACCAAATGGAATGTGGAAGCCAAAACAGAGGGCGGCGGCGTCCATTCTCAGGCGGAAGCGGTGCGTCATGGCTTATCCCGAGCCTTGGCTCTGGCCAATCCGGAAAATCGTTCCAAACTGAAATCACTGGGCTATCTTAAGCGCGACCCGAGGGCCAAAGAACGCCGTAAGTTCGGTCTCAAAAAAGCCCGCAAGGCACCGAAATGGAGCAAACGCTAACTGCTTAGCGTTTGCTCCGGTTTCGTGCAAGAGAAAATTTCCTATGCGACCCCGTGTAGCGGGGGAGCAGGAAATAGGAGGAGGTGCGCACTCTGACCACGACCAGCCCTTGAAATCAAGGTGCTTTTTCGTTATTATGAGATTATGTCTGACGAGGATGAGAAAAAAGAAGAAAATCAAGAACCTGAAGATGATGTCGTAGAATTCGAATTCAACGAAGACGGCGAAGAAGATCTGAATAAAACTCTTAAGAAACTAAGAGCGGATTTGAAGGCCTGCCGCAAAGAAAAAGACGAATACCTACTCGGTTGGCAGAAGGAGCGGGCGGATTTCATCAATTACAAAAAACAGGAAGAGGACCGCAAGGTTAACTTTTCAGAGTCGGTGCGAGAGCGGATTTTGGTGCGCTTTCTCTCTGTTCTGGACAGCTTTAATATGGCTATGGGCAATAAAGAGGTCTGGCAGAGAGTGGATGAGTCTTGGCGGAGGGGCATGGAACATATCCGCTCCCAAATGTCCGCCGTTTTTGAAGAATACGGGATTAAGGCCTTCGGGGAAGAGGGGGAAAGTTTTGACCCAAATATTCACCAATCCATAGACATGGTGGAGACTACGAATAAAGAGCTGGACCATAAGATTGCCAACGTGCGGGAGAAGGGCTATAAATTAGGGGAGCGTGTTATTCGCCCGGCAGGAGTCAATGTGTATGAATACAAAGAGCCAAGTCAATAAAATTTGCGTTGACTGTAAAAATGAATTTATAATAGATTCGGGGGATTTGGATTTATACAAGAAAGTCGGGCTTACAATTCCGGAGCAATGCTTTGGATGCCGAGTGAAGCAACATTTTGCTTTTTCTGTGTTTGGAAAATTTCGTAAAGGCGTTTCTGCTCTTTCTGGTGAAAATTTAATCACTGTTCTTCCAGAAAAATCCAGATATCCAATTTACACTTCTCATGAATGGTGGAGCGATGCCTGGGATCCTTTATCTTACGGGCAGGGTTATGACTCTAAACGACCTTTTTTTGACCAACTAAAAGAGCTTCAGGAAAAAGTTCCTCGTCCTCATCAAACAGGAGAGAACAGCACTAATTGCGACTGGTGCGATGATGTATGGGAGTCAAAGAATTGTTATCTTTGCCGGTCTCTTTTAAATTGTGAAAATTGTAGCTACGTATATAGAGTTATAGGGACCAAAGACTCTTTTGACATTCTCTACTCCTTTAATCTTCAGGGTTCCTATGATTGTCTTTTTTGCTACGATTCTTTTAATTTGAATTTCTCGGAGAATTCACGGGAGTGCATTGATTCATATTTTCTTTTTGATTGCCGTAATTGCCAGAACTGCTTTATGTGTTGGAATTTGCGCAATAAAAAATACTGCATAAGAAACAAACAATATTCCAAGGAGGAATACGAAAAAGAATTGAGTAAAATTGATTTTGGCTCTTATAAAAATGTTAAAATTTTAAAAGACGAGTTTGAAAATATTCTTAAAGAAAACGCTGTCCACCGCGAAAACTTCAACTTGCGAACAACCAATTCTACAGGCAACTATCTAACTGACTGCGACAAGTGCATAAATTGCTTTTCCTGGGAAAAATCCCAGAATTGCCGCAATCATATACGAGGTATGAATACCAAAGATAGTATTGACCAGACATTTACCTGGAATACGGAAGTTTCCGGGAATAACAGCGGTGTATTCGGAGGCTTTGAAATAAAACATTCGTCGTGGTCAGATGGGAGATACTCTGAATATTTGGATAATTGTGTTGAAGTAGAATATTGCTTCGGTTGCGTTGGCTTACGCAAAAAGAAATTTTGTATTTTAAACAAACAGTATACAAAGGAAGAATACGAAAAACTACGCGCGCAAATTGTTAAGGATATGCAAAAGGGAGGAGAATATGGAAAATTTTCGCCATACTCTTTGGGTCTTTGCGATTACAATTTCTCTAACGGCATGATTTATTTTCCAAATGTAAAAAAAGAAGAAATAATAAAAAAAGGAGGTTACTGGCTAGATGATGATTTATCATCTCAAAACGGTCTGTCATCTCTAGAAATACCCGATAATATTATTGATACTACATCAGAAATATATATCCAGGCGCTTATCTGTCCGGAGTCACATTACAGATTTAATATTTCTCAAGCGGAATATGAATTTCACAGAAGGAAAAAATTTGCTCTACCCAGATTACATTTTGATTTGCGTATTATGAAAAGGATTAAAAAAATGTCCATAATAAAAAGTTATCCTTACAAATGTTTCTACTGCCAGAATGATATTATGGCTTACTATCCGCCGAAGTGGGGTTATCAAAAAATCGCCTGCGAAGACTGCTACAAGCAAAACATCGCCTGAATTTTATACTTTATCCAACTAAATTACTTTACTTAACTAAAGTCAATAAATGAAAGAAAAAAAAACTAAAAAGAGAGGATGATGACCGAGGTCGTCTAAGCCGTCTCGTTTATTCTTTTATGGCATTTAAGAATGCCAGACGGGTTTGCTCATCCAGCTTGTCCGCGATTATTATCATCAATTCCGTGGAAAGCCCCAGATCTTTTTTTATATTAATGAACAAATTTTCGTAAGGCAGGGGAGAAATCCAGACCGTGTTTTTGACACAGGCAAAATTCGCTTTTTTTAGAAGATAACGCAAACTCTCCCGTTCGTTTTTCCGCTCTTCCGGCAGGTCTAAGATTATAATTCTCCAGTATCCGTCCCAGGTGCGAGACACCAGAGCGTCTTCGCCCAAGAGACGAATAGTATCCAGTTTCGTCTTACCCCTTTTTGTAATTTTTACATAATCCTGATTGTCGGATTTTTTTACTTCAACATACCCGGCCCCTACTAAATTTTTAAGCGCGCGAGATGCAGGATAAGAAATAGCGATTTCCGAAGCAGCCGTTGCCGGCTTTTCAGCCAGCTTTTTCAATATTTTTTTGGAATAGCTTGACATAGCTATATCTTATCATATATACTGGATTTATACAAATAATTCGTGGTCGCGAAAAATAGGTTAACTTTATAAACATTATAACTTTTTACTTTATAACATGAGCAAAATTATAGGCATAGACTTGGGGACAACCAATTCCGCAGTGGCGGTCATAGAAGGTGGTAGTCCTAAAATAGTGGAAAATGTAGAGGGCAATCGAACCACGCCTTCGGTAGTCGCCATAGCCAAGAACAAAGACCGGCTAGTGGGTCTTTTGGCTAAGCGGCAGGCGGTGACTAATCCGGAAAATACGATTTCTGAAATCAAGCGCTACATGGGTCATCGCTTTGAGGACCCGGAAGTGCAAAAGGATAAATCTACAGCCTCATTTAAAATAGAAGCCGGTGACGGCGGCGGGGTGAAAGTAAAAATGATGGACAAGTCTTATAGACCGGAGGAAATCTCAGCGATGATTCTGCAGAAAATAAAGACTGACGTTGAAGCAAAATTGGGAGAAAAAATAACTGAAGCCGTAATCACGGTGCCGGCATATTTTAACGATACGC
>MFVV01000033.1:0-3327 GCA_001786225.1 Candidatus Nomurabacteria bacterium RIFCSPLOWO2_12_FULL_46_14
GCGGGAAGAAAATCACTGCTGGGGATTGGAATATTTATGAAAAAGCGGTTCCAGTATCGCCGCGCGCCTCCGGGCAAGTTCCGTAAATTCATCTTTAATCTCAATTTCAACGCCTTTTATTCTTGCAGCCAAGTCGTCTATTGAAAATGTACTTGCACGAATTTCAGTAATACCTGATGATGTTTGTGTTACTTCTTCATACCATTCTATAAAAGGAATTACCAACTTGGCGGCTTTTTTTATATCGAAAACACTAATAGCATTGTATCTTTTTTCTAAAGACTCGCCACAATTATGGCGAAGCGACGCCAATCTGACTAAATAAGATTTTAAAGTCGTCTCACGATTTAGTATCGCCTGGTGTTCTTCATAAATTTTCGGATCAATATCGCGAAGTTTCATTTCCAGCACCTCGTTTATTTTTTGTCCCAATCTCTCTCTCAATTCAGTTAATTGGTTTTGGACTCTTTCTAAATTTTTTAACCTGGCCTCTGCCTCTTCTCTTTGTTCCGCTCGATCGACTATCCTTTTAAATTCAGAGAAGTAAGAAGTAAGAAGTAAGGATCATGGCGGCAAATTTTTTAATTGGACCAACGGGAGGAAAATCTAAAACTTCTTTTGTAGCTCCAATTTCTCCGCTTAATTCCGGCAGTATTTCTTCCAATTGTTTTATGGCGGCAAAAAGTTCTTCAATGCTGCGGTGGGAAAGATTGTCTAACACGCCTTCAATGGCGGCGGATACTCGGTGCCAGTTTATATAATCAATACTCTCTTCACTCGCCGCCGCCAAACTACGCAAGCCGGGGTGTTGGGGTAGTGAATCTTCGTTCATATCAATTTTTTTCTTCCGCGGCTATATTGGAAGCCATGTTTAAAAGCTCTAAAATCTGCCTGATTTCTTCTTTTATACCCTCCTCTAACTTTTCTTCAGAATCAGTTTCTTGGTTCATGGCCGATGATGTTGCTTCTATAAGTATATAACAAGTGTTTCTAAAATGTCCACTATTCCACAACCTACGATATATCGTATGTTAATTTGATTTCGTTTTTTCCGCAATTTTGTTTCTAAGGACAACCATCTCATCCCGCAGTATTGCCGCGGATTCAAAGTCTAGTTCTTTGACGGCTTTGTTCATTTCTTTCTCTTTTTGCTTTATCAGTTTTGCCGGATTTTTTAAAAAAACTTCCAAATCCAGAGCAAGCTCGAAATTCACCGCTCTTCCGTGTTCGCTTTCCAATTCTTCAGTAATATCTTTTATCTTTTTGTTAATAGTCTTGGGTGTAATGCCGTGTTTTTTATTATAGGCAAGCTGGATATTGCGACGGCGGACTGTTTCGCTTAAGGCTTTTTTCATTGAACCTGTCAAAACATCTGCGTATAGAATTACCCTTCCTTCAGAATTTCTCGCTGCTCGTCCGATGGTTTGAATTAAAGACGTTTCAGAGCGCAAAAAGCCTTCCCGGTCAGCATCTAAGATACCAATCAGGGCTACCTCGGGTAAATCAAGCCCTTCGCGCAGAAGATTTACCCCCACTAGCACATTGAACTCACCTTTCCGAAACTGAGTGAGTATTTTAATGCGCTCCATTGTTTTTATATCGCTATGCAGATATTCGGCTTTTATCTTTTTACCTGCCTGCGCAGGCAGGTCTTTTAGGTAAGTAGATAGATCTTCTGCCATTTTCTTGGTTAGGGTAGTTGCTAAAACTCTGAATCCATTTTTAATCGTCTTTTCTGCTTCTTCTATAAAGTCAAAAATTTGTCCTTTGTACTTTCCATTTTCTGCAACTCCTCGCACTATTGTTTCCGGGTCAACAAGCCCGGTCGGGCGAATTATTTGTTCGACAATCTGCCCGCTTTGAATGCGTTCCTGCTCGCCCGGAGTAGCGCTGATGTAGATTACACTTCCTATACGCTTTTCAAATTCTTCATATTTTAAAGGCCTATTATCTTTGGCTGACGGCAAGCGAAAGCCGTATTCAACCAAAGTACTTTTACGAGAAGCATCCCCTGCATACATCCCCCGCAATTGGGGCAGGGTAACGTGGGATTCGTCAATAATGGTTAAGAAATCAGGGCTTTCCGTCCCCCATGTCGGACTTAGGGGAAAATCCCCTAAGTCCGACATGGGGGACATTTTTGGAAAATATGAAAGCAAGGTGTCCGGCGGCTTGCCCTCCGGTTTGCCGGAGAGATGCCGGGAATAATTCTCAATGCCGTTACAGTAGCCGACTTCTTTCATCATCGCCAAATCGTAACGGGTACGGCGCTTGAGACGTTCGGCTTCCAAGAGTTTGCCCTCCTTTGCAAATTTTTTAAGCTGCTCCCGGAGTTCTTGCCTTATGGCGCCTAAGGCAACTTTTAACCGCGACTCCTCGGTAATAAAATGTTTGGTGGGAAAGATAAATAAATTCCGTTCTTCTTTTAATATGCTGGAAGATACCGGGTCCACCTTCATTATTTTTGATATTGTGCCGGCGGAAATTTCCACCTGGTACATAAAAGTTTCGGAAACAGGCATAAATTCCACCCGCGAACCGATGGAACGAAAACTTCCTGGTTGTAAATCTGCATTAGTGCGTTCAAAATGAATCTTAATCAGAGACTTAATTAAGTTGAAGCGGTCCATTTTCATTCCTACTTCAAGCTTTAGATTTACTTTTTCGTATTCATCCGGAGACCCCAACCCATAAATACAAGATACGGAAGCGACGATAATCACATCCCGCCTCGTTAAGAGCGCCTGGGTGGTCGCGTGGCGCAAGCGGTCTATCTCTTTGTTGATTTGGGCGTCCTTCTCTATATAAGTGTCGGAAGCCGGCATATACGCCTCCGGCTGATAGTAGTCGTAGTAGGAAACAAAGTAATGCACGGCGGCCTCGGGAAAAAATTCCCGAAATTCCTGCGCCAGTTGGGCGGCCAGAGTTTTATTGTGGGCGATTACCAGGGTCGGTTTGTTATACTCGGCTATCACATTGGCAATGGTAAAGGTTTTGCCGGTGCCCGTGGCGCCGAGTAGGGTTTGTCTTTGTATTCCTTTTTTCAACCCTGCCGCAAGCTTAGAAATAGCCACGGGCTGGTCGCCCGCGGGAGCAAAGGGAGTATGCAATTTAAAAATACTTTTGGCCACGACCGCAATATACTATCAGAATTATTGAGAAAAGCGAACTGGAATGGAAATTTGGTCGTCAAATTCCGGCAAACCGGAGGCATTGTCTTTTTCAAGCACTAAGAGGCCGGTCGCCGTAGCCGGTTCTTGAAAGGTTAGAGTGGCTTCAAAGGGCACATACTCCGTGGTCATCCAATTTACCTCGCCAGTGGCGGGG
>MFVV01000033.1:3335-36016 GCA_001786225.1 Candidatus Nomurabacteria bacterium RIFCSPLOWO2_12_FULL_46_14
GTAGCCTGGCTCAAGCGGCACTATTTCGCCATTTGCATCAAAAAGTTTGACCGGGAAGGAAGCCTCAAAATACCAATTACCCCGCGCCTCGCCTTTGATAAAAAGAGGGTTGGTCACCAGGTCATTGGCTCTGGGAGAAGCGACCTTGATTAAATCTTTATAAACTGTTTCTTCGGCAAGAGGCGCCGTTTTGTTATTGTAAAGCAAATAATAAAGACCCGCGCCCATAATTGTCAAAATTATTATTAAAATCAATAATTTTTTACTCATTTTTAGATTATAGCACAGATTACTTTTCTATCAGACTGGCCTGGAATGCCGTTTCAAAAACGCCGTCGTAAGCCCGAATGACGATATTGTAGGCCAGGGCAGAACTGATAATCGTAAAAGCAAGAAAATAAAGCAAGGTCCGGTTCAATTGATACATTTTTATATTCTAGCATTTTTATTCCGTTTTTTGCTATAATTATCAGTATGCAGAATTTTAAGTTTATTTTGTCCTCCATTATTGTCCTCATTCTTCTCTCCCTAGTCGGCTATTGGGCGGTGGCCACCCTGGAACCCGGCAGTGTGCACGCGGAGAGGGAAAAAAGAAAGGAACTGGAAAAGATTAATAAGGAATTAGAAAAAGAAATAAAGGACCTGAAAGAGCGTTTGGCTCTGCTCCAGCCTGAAGTAGAAGAGGAACCCGTCGCCGCGGTGGGCACTCGGGATGCCATAACTACGGTGGAACCGGAGGAAAATCAAAACGAAACCTCCAAATACCAGAGCCTGATAGACCAATTGCAAAAAATGGCGGAAGATAAAGTTTCCCTGAAAGAAAAATCCAAGGGGACGAGGGTGGGCGCGGTGCAGACCTTCCTGAATATTTACAACAATACTTCCAAAAGGGTGGATAACGACTACGGCGCCAGCACCAAGGCGGCCGTGGCCGATTTCCAGAAAAAAGAAGGATTGACCGCGGATGGACAAGTTGGCCCTTCTACCCTACTCAAGATGATAGCGTGGCTGGAAAACAATTCGTAATTAGTAATTACGGGCAAAGAGTAAATTCGCAGTTGGGACCAGTGCGGCCCACATAACTGCCATCCGGGCAGAGCTTGGCCTCCATGGTGCAAAAAACCCGTTCCTTCTCCGGCGAAGAAAAAATGGGCAAGGGCGCCATCCTTAGGGCGTAAACCATCGCCGCGGCCACTATAAGCAAAATCACTATGGAAATTATTAATGACTTGTTCATAACTTATATTATATCATAATTGATTTTTAGCCTTATTTCCTATATATTTGATAAATCCGCCCGTAGCTCAGTCGGTAGAGCAGCTCCCTTTTAAGGAGACGGTCGAAGGTTCGATTCCTTCCGGGCGGACACGAGAAAGAAATTTTCTAGCGACGGCGAGAAAATATTCGTGGCGACAAAGTCAGGCAATAACGCTAAACCGCCTGAAGGAGGAATTGCTCCAAAGCCTCTTCATTGTCTCGGCCCCATTCTCGACTCTCCGGCAGGATGTAGGAAATCCGGGTGGCAAAGTTTTTTAATTCCTTTTCGGAGAATTTGCTGAAGTTGCGCTTGAGAATCATATCCTTGGCTTTCCAAAAAAGCACGCCAGCAAGTTCTTCCAAGGCCACTCCCCGCCGGAGCGCCTGCCGATAGAGAATCCATAGATTAAGCCTGTCTCGGCCAGAGAAAGCGTTGGCCAGGAGAAAACTGTTAAACTTTTTTTCTTTCAGAGGAGTAAAAACTTCTTCTTCGGGAATCTCCGCGGGAACTTGATATTTTTTTTCTTCAAAAAGGTAGGCCATTTTAAAATTTAACCGATTTCTTGTACTCCAGATAGGCGGAGCCGTATTTCTTTTCCAAAATTTTCTCTTCCTCGGTGATAAAAAGCGCGCGAGTAACCACGAAGGCCAGTAGAATGAAAAGCATAACAAAAAGAGCGTTGGCCGAGAGCCCAAAGCCGAAGAGAAGGAAGAAAAGGCCCCAGTGGGTAGGGCTCCGGGTAAAGCGATACGGCCCGCGGCGGAAAGAATCTGGGCTGAAATTATCTTTGGCCGCGTCTAAATGGCGGGAGCTCCGCTGGGCCCAGAGAACAAGTAGGGTGGCAAAAACGATAACGACAAGGCCCAGAGCTCTCCCGGCCTGGCCCGGAATCGGCTTAATCGGGAAAATTAAATCCAGATACACGCCTAGTAGAAAAAAAAGGAAATAAAAAAGATAGGATTCAGCCAGAATCTTATGAATTCTTCCGGATTCCGCACGTATATTTTTTTCTAACCAAAATTTAATCATAATTTTAGATTATATCACAAAATCTCTCATTTGACCTCGTCTAAATTATCCCCCGCACCGACACGAACCTGTAGAGGCACCTCGGCCTTCAAATTAAGATAGGACCTCGGCAGAACAGCCTCCATGGCTCTTTTTATTATATCCCTGGCTTCCGACAAAACCTCCTCGTCTATTTCATACACTAGTTCGTCGTGTATCTGGAGCACCAGGCGCGCCCGGGAGTCCAGGCCGTTTTTTGCCAAATCCTCCTCTACGAAGCGGATAGCCAGCTTGATAATGTCGGCGGCGGTGCCTTGGAGCGGGGCGTTGGTGGCGGTGCGCAAAGCCATGTTTTGGAGATAGGAAATTTTAGAATTTATATTTGGGAAACGGCGCTTGCGGCCAAAGAGAGTTTCGGTGTAGCCATTCTTCAGGGCAAAAACTTTCACCACCTCCAAATAATCGCGAATGCCGGCGAATTGGCGGAAATAATTATCGTAGAATTTTTGCGCCTCGGCTCGGGTACTTGCCCCGCCGAGGGCGGGGCCGCCCAAATTTTTCTGCAAAGCGGAAACACCCATGCCGTAGATAATGCCGAAGTTAATCACTTTGGCCCGCCGGCGCATCTCCGCGTCCACTGCCTCCGGGGGCACGCCGAAAACAAACGAGGCCACTCCCGTGTGAGCGTCCCGGCCCTCGCGGAAAATTCGAGTCATCTTTTTGTCGCCGGAGAGTATGGCCGCTACCCGCAGTTCAATCTGGCTGTAATCAAAAGCGAGGAGCTTGGCTCCGGAGGGAGCGATGAAGCCGGTGCGGATTCTCCGGCCCAGAGCGGATTTGATGGGCAGATTCTGCAAGTTGGGGTCTTCGGAAGAAAACCGGCCGGTGGTGGTGCCGTTCTGGAGGAACCGAGCGTGGAGGCGGCCGTCAGGGCCCGCCCGGAGAGGAATAACATCCACATAGGTGGATAGAAGCTTCTGCAATTCTCGGTAAGCTATTATTTCTTTTATTATCGGATTGTCTTCTTCCAACTCCTCCAGCACTGAAATTTTGGTTGAAAACTTCCCGCTGGGGCTTTTTTTTCTTCGCCCCTTGATTTGAAGTTTGTCAAACAGCACTTCAGCCAACTGCGACGGCGAGTTTATGTTGAAGTCCGTGCCAGCCAACCGGTGTATTTTTGCTGTAAGCTTATCCAATTCTCTATGGTATTCCGAAGACAATTTCGCAAAGTATTCCGGATTGATTAAAATTCCGTAATTTTCCATGGCCTCCACCGCCGGAATAATCGGCTTTTCTATTTCCGTAAAAACTTTTTCCAATTTATCTTCTTTTAATTGGCGAAGAATTATTTCGTTCGCTTTCTCTAGAGACTGGGTCTTAGCATAGGCCAAGATGTCCGGCAGGGTCGGATTAGCCACATCGGAATTAAGGAGCCAGAGAGCGATAGAGGTTTCTTTAAGCAGGGCCTGGTCCGGAGAGCTTTCGGGCTGTTCCGCCACACTCGGGCCGTCGCCAAAAAAATTAGGCAGGCGGGCAAGCAGGCTCCGGAAACCGAAGCGAGAAAATATTTCTTTGATTTTCTCTCGGTCGGCGGATTGCCAGAAGGTTTGAGCCGGCAGGGCAAAATCAACGGGTGCGTCGGTTCTTATCTTAGCCAAGGTTTTTGAAAAAAGCGCTTCCTCCTCATTGTCCTTTAATAAATTAATTATACGTTCGGAGAGTCCAATTTCTTTAAACTTTTCACTTTCAATTTTCAATTTTTTGTATATTTCTTCTACGGTCCCGAATTTCGCGATTAAATTAGTAGCCGTCTTTTCTCCTATCCCCTTAATACCAATAATGTTGTCCGAGGGGTCTCCGCGCAAGCCCTTGTAGTCCGGTAGGAGCTGGGGCGGAAAACCGAAGCGCTCTGTCATTCTTTCTTCATCATAAAGAATCGTATCGTTGATTCCCTTTTTAAGAGTGTAAACCTGCACTCTTTTATCATCCACCAACTGCATAGTGTCCATATCCCCGGAAGCAATGATAATTTTAAGTCCAAAGGTCGAACCTTGAGAATTTTTAAAGGTTCGACCTTGGGAATGCTGAACAATAGTTCCGATAACATCATCCGCCTCAAAACCCGGAGAATCGTACCTGGGGATGTTGAAGGCTTCAAAAATCAGATGGGAGTCTTTAAGCTGGGTAATCAGCGCCTCGTCCGCTTTGGCCCGCAGGGCCTTGTAGCCGTCGTAAACCTCGTGGCGGAAAGTCTTACCGGGGAGGTCGTAGCAGGCCGCGATGTAGTCCGGCTTTAGCTCGTTAATAATTTTCATCAGCATTGCCGAGAGGCCGTAAAGAGCGCCAGTAGGCTTGCCGTCCGAAGACATAAATTCCGGCAGGGCGTGATAAGCCCGGTGGATTATGGCGTGAGCGTCAAGCAAAACCAGGGTTTTAAGAGAGGGAGATTTAGCCGACATTAGGTAATTATATCACTCCGGGGTGTATTTTAGACGTATTTTATTTTAAAGCCCCTGCGCCCTTTTTCAATATGCGAAATTTCTATCTGGTGGTGAGACTTCGGCATAACCTTGGCGACCCTCTCCGGCCATTCCAGTAAAACAAGGTTCTTGGGATTTTTGATTATCTCTCGCCAACCCAGATAAAGAAGTTCTTGGCCGCTCTTTAGGCGATAGGCATCTAGATGAAAAAGGTTTTCTATCGGCTCTCCTTGGAGAGGGTAGCGCCGGATAATAACAAAGGTGGGGCTTGGCATTTTTCTTTTTATCCGGAGCAGTTTACCGACAGCTTGAACGAAGGCGGTTTTGCCGGCCGAGAGCTCTCCAGACAAACCCACAACTATTGCCCGCTTCCTTATTCGGGAAAACAAAACGCGCCTCAAAAAACCACGGGCTATTTCTTCCGTTTCCTTTTTACTCCTGGATATTTTTGACACAGAAGCCATGTCTGACATATTACCACAACATTATGATATACTGATGGCAATGGCTGATTTTGATGAAGAAAAACAGAATAAACAGCTGGAGGATTTGCGCCGGGAGGAGGAAGAGCAACTGATAGCGACTCTGGCCGAATCTAAATACGGCCTGCCCTACATCAACCTGACCCGTTTGGGAGTGGACAACGAGGCGCTCCGCGCCATTCCGGAAGCGGAAGCGCGAGAACTCAAGGTGGCCCCATTCAAGCTCTCCGGCAAAAATATTTTCATTGCCATCCGTTCGCCGGAAGAAAATCTTTTTGCCAAACTCAAGGAAGATATGGAGCGAAAAAATCTTGTCCCCTCTTTTTATATGGTTTCCCTGGCCTCTCTCAACAAAGTCTGGGAGAGATACCAGGAGCTTTCTCTGGCGGAGAGTTCTAAAGAAGGAGGCGTGGACATTTCTGGCGAGGTGCTCCGGCAGACCGCGGAAAGCATTCACCAAATAGAGGACATCGGCAAGCTTATCACCGAGACGGCGGAGGGTAGCAAAATTCACAAAGTCTCCCGGATGCTGGAGGTAATCCTCGCGGGCGCCATCGCCATTAAAGCCTCGGACATTCATATTGAGCCGGAAAAAGACCGCGGCCGTATACGTCTGCGTCTGGACGGAGTCCTCCAGGATGTAGCCTTTTTTGACCTGGACTTGTACCGATTGCTCAACTCCCGCATCAAGCTCCTCTCCGGACTCAAGCTTACTTCCAAAATAACCCAAGACGGCAGATTCTCCATTATGGAAGCGGGCACGGAGCTCTCCATCCGCACTTCTCTCATTCCCGGCACTTATGGCGAAGCTATTGTCCTCCGTATCTTAGACCCCAAGTCCATCCAGGTACCCCTGGAAGAACTTGGCATTGAGCAGTATCTCTTCTCCATTGTAGAGCAAGAAATAAGGAAGCCCAATGGCCTCATCCTGGTAACTGGGCCAACCGGCAGCGGCAAAACCACCACCCTTTACGCCTTCCTGCGTAAAATATATTCTACGGAGATAAATATAATCACCATCGAGGACCCGGTAGAGTATCATCTGGAAGGCATAACCCAGACCCAGATCAGCCAGAAAAGAAATTACAATTTCCCCGAGGGCCTACGTTCCGCTCTGCGCCAGGACCCAGACGTAATCATGGTCGGCGAAATCCGCGACACGGATACCGCAAAAATCGCGGTGCAGTCGGCGCTCACCGGCCATATGGTCTTCTCTACTCTCCACACCAATAATGCCGCCGGGGTTATTCCTCGCCTGATTGACCTGGGAGTTAATCCCAAAATCATGGTGTCCGCTCTATCGCTTTCCATGGCCCAGCGCCTGGTGCGCAAGCTCTGCTCGGAGTGCAAGACGGAAAAGGTGCCTACCGAAGATGAGACGGCAACATTGAAACTCGTTATGCAAAGCATCGAAGAAGAGGGTAAGGACTTTTCAAAATACAAAATAGACAAGAATGCGCCGGTCAAACTTTATGAAGCGCCTGGCTGTGAGAAATGCAACATGACCGGCTACAGGGGCAGAATCGGCATATTTGAAGCCATCCAGACCGACGCGGAAATAGAAAAAATAATTCCGACTAATCCCAGCGAGCGGGAAATAAAAAAAGTGGCCAAACAACAGGGCATCCTCTCCATGCGTCAAGACGGCTTGATAAAAATACTCTCCGGCATCACTTCCTTAGCCGAAGTAGCGAGTGTGGTGGATATGCGGGAGGAGTAAGATGTATGAAAACTAATTTAGAACCTGGCGGCGGACAGATTACCGGAGAAAGCGAATTAGAAACGGGCGGAATGAGGCTGGAAAAAGAAATCCCTATCGCGGAAGATATTGCCAGATTCAGAGCAGAGTTGGAAGAAAAAATTTTTGGAGAGGGTCTGCCGGCTGAAGAATGGGCAGTCGCTTACGAAGAAATATTTCAGAAATACAAATTGAAAGATGAAATTCTGGCTAGATTAACCTTGTTGATTTTTTATGGACTTAGTAAGGAAGAATTGGCAGACCAGCAAATTAATAATATTTTAGATGATTTAGAAGATATAGAAAAAGCCCTAATTAACCCGGAGGATTTTTATTATCGACAATTTCTCGGGGAAAATTCGTCCGGTTCTCAAGAAGCCGAATATCGAAGGAAAATTAAAATCAGTCTAATGGCCGCTTCGGACATTTTCTTTCTTTATCAAAGAACAGGAGACATGGAGCCTGCCCGAATGACCATCAACGTTTTGGAGAAATTCCCCCTCCAGAGCTGGCCAGCGATAGTCAGACTGATAAAGTCAAAGCATTAAAAGCATGCGACTAGAAACAATACTGCAACTACACACTGTTCCTGCCATTTTTGAATGTCAAGTTTATTAACACCTCATGCTTGATTTTTTTACATGACAGACTATACTTAAAGGTATGAGTAACAAATATGCGAAATTTATCAAGGCTTTAAGAAACGAGCGGGGGTTTTCTCAGTCGTTTATGGCTGGAAAACTTGGGATTTCAAGACCATCGTATATAGGTGTGGAAAATGGGACTCGCGAAATAACTCTAGAGGAGGCAGAAAAATTGAAAGATTTGTTTGGGATTTCTATTGAAGAATTTGCAAATGCAACTCTCCCCCAATACGAAAAATATAAGCAAATGATTCTCGCATATCTAAAGTCCTACATGACTTCTTCTGACGGCAAAATACCAAAGACAAAATTAGCGAAGCTTTTATACCTTGCTGATTTTTCGTGGTTTTACAAAAACTTAAACAGCATGAGTGGAATGCAATACTTGCGTCGCGCATACGGTCCCGTACCAGATCCATATTTTCGAGCGCTTGATGAACTTGAGGAAGAAGGGAAAATAAAAATTGACCCCAAGGGCGATGCTCTCCTGGTTTCACTTTCTGGTTCTTCACCAAATCAAAAACTTGATAAACTATCAGAAAAGGAGTTGGAATTAATAAAAAAAATTGGCGCAAAATGGAAAGAGAAAAATACCCGAGACATTGTCGATTTTACTCACGAACAATTACCATACAAACTCTGCTCTCCAGATGAAGTAATACCGTACGAGTTGATAATCCAGCAAGATCCCGATTATGTCTACTAATTATGCTGTCATCGTAGAAAAATTTGCCGAGAGACACTTTATATCTAAATTTAAGAAAAAATATAAAGGGGCTTGGGATGTTACCTTTAGGGCCATCCAAGAAGAATTAAAACGTATTGATACACTTATAGGCGAAACTAATATTGCCGAAACTATTACCGATCAAGAAAATATAAAAATATGTAAGACAGAGTTTCGTGTTCACGGTACTCAAGAGTCAAGACATACTTCAGGAAATCGTTGTATTGTGGCTGTGGACAAAGACACCTGCGTTGTAAAAGTTTTGCTTGTTTATGCAAAAACTGATTTAACTGGCAATAGGGAAACTGAGCAGTGGAAAAATTTAATAAAAGAAAATTATTTAGAATACTCAAAAATACTATAATCTATGCCCGACGACAAAAATTTAACCAAAATTATGAGGCCTTGTCTCACAAGTGGTAAACGGCGGCGTAGCCTCGGTCTTTTGTACATTTAAAAGCTTTGGTTAAATTATCATCCAAGTCGTCTTGTATTTTACTCTCCTGCGGCATATCGTAATTGGAATACAAAAAGTAAACCTCTCTGCCGATATAATTCTTATCCAATTCTTCTCGGAGTGAGTCAAATTTCCACGGGTCCGGGTAGAGTTTATTCTCCTTACGGGTGTAATAATAACTGATGGGAGACTGGTTGGTAAGGATGAGAGAATTGTGTTCCTGATTGGCCAAGAATTTATTGGCCTCCCAAAAACATGTTGTTGCCTGGTCGTTGGCCTTGTTTTCGTAAATTGCTGCTACTCCCGCGACCGAAATAAGCAGAATGGCTCCGACAAATCCGAGAATCAAGTTCCCGAATCTTTTCAATTCGCTCAGCAAGAACCCGACAAGAAGGCAAACGGCCGGAACTATCGGCAGGATAAACCTATTCTCCTTGTGGGGCATAAAGCTCACCACTAAAAAAAAGAAAATCACCCAGGCCAGAAGGAGTATAATTTCTCGCCTTAACCATCTTTTCTTAAAAGACACATAAAAAAGCGCCAGAAGGAATAGGCTGGCGATGACTGAAAAATTAAGCCAGGCTGATTGCAAAAAGAAGGTCCACGGCTGAACACCACCCCAGTAGGCCGAGGCTTGAAAGCCGTGGACAAACGCGCCCAGAGGATTGTCGTAATATACAAAACCGTATAGGAGCCAAGGCAGAAGAGTGAGTAAAAATACTCCTGCACCATACCAGAGATATTTGTCTTTAAGAAATTTAAATGATTTTTCTTTGAGCAGGAGATAAAATAAAAAAACCGGCCCGAGCCAAAGCGTGGTATAGCGGGCAAGCAAAGCCAGAGCCAAGAATAAGCCGAACAACATTTTATATTTATTATCTCTTCGCTCAAAGCCCCGCCAAAAACTGATAAAAGAAAGGAGAAGAAAAAAAACTACAAAAGTATCCGTCCAGATTTGTCCGCTGGCGAAAATATGCACCGGCAAGAGAGAAAATAAAAAAGCCGCGTAAAGGCCTGCCCTTCGGTTAAATAATTCTTTACCTAAGATATAAACCAAAAATGCGGAAAGGGCGGCAAAAAATGGAAGGAGAAATGGAATCAGAAAATCAAGATTGAAAAAATAAAAAATAGAAAGGGTGTAGGGCAAAAGCGGCGCCCGGAAACCAATATTCGGCCAGGCATAGACCGGGTCGTCCGCGGGAATGAAGTCGTTCCAACCCGAATTTTGCAAAGAATAGTTTAAGGGCTGTTCGCTCAACTGCCGGCCTAAATTGAGGTAAACGGTCTCATCCCAGCCCCGGAGGGGAGAATAAAAAACAAACAAAATTCTGACGAGAAAAGTAAAAACAATAATTAAAATGAGGAGTTTTTTGTGAAGGTCCATTTTTTATTGCCGATAAAATTTATTATAAAAGCGACACCGATGGCCAAAGTCTGGGAAATCACGTAGTAGATGTCGAAAAACTCGGTAAAAACATACAGGCAAAAAATATTTACCCCAAAAGCCGCTAGAGCCACCGCGAAAAACCTCCCGTATTTTATCATTAATTTATCCTTTAGCATCTCCCTGAACGTCCACAGCTTATTGAGAATAAAATTAAAGGTTAGAGAAATAATAAAAGACAAACTGGCGGAGATCAGATAATATATGCCGGCATATTCGGTTAGGAGATATAAAAAGGCCAGATTAACAAAGGTTCCCAGGATGCCGACTAGGGCAAATTGAAAAAATTCAGAAACTATGTTCCTCCGGTTTGGGAGATAAGCCCATAGATTCCGTAGGTAGAAAAAAATCTCTCCGAGCCCCGCCTTGCTCTCCCCGGCCCTCCGGTCGGTGAAGGTAATGGGTATCTCTGTTATTTTACCCGGTTTAGTTTTTACCAAAATCTCCAGCAAGATTTTAAATCCTCGGGAATTTATTTCTATATTTTTTATCAAATCTCTCCGAAACATGAAAAAACCGGACATCGGGTCTTCCACTTCGGTGAAAATTCTCGCCAGGATGGTGGCGCCCCGAGACATAAGCCGCCGTTGCCAACTAGAGCCTTCTATCCGTCCTAGTGCCATGTAGCGGCTGCCGATGGCGATTTCCGCCCCGGATGTTACGGCATTATACATTTCCGAAAGTCTCTCCGGCGGATGGCTCAAGTCCGCGTCCATTACTCCAATAATTTCTCCGCCGGCAATCCGAAGTCCGTCGTGTATCGCGGAAGAAAGACCCAGCTTGCCCGGCCGATGCATCACTGATAGACTGGAGTAAGTATTTTTCAGGTTTTCCATAATTTCCCCCGTGCCGTCGGGAGAATTGTCGTCCACTACGACAATTTCGCCGTCTATATTGTGGACCTCAAATTCTTTTTTTACCCGCGATAGAAGATTAACGATATTTTCCCTTTCGTTGTAAGTCGGAATGATTAGGCTTAATTTCATAGAAACATTTTAAACGAAAAAACACTAATCTCCAAACAATCCTTTTAGGGCTATGCCCCGAAAGTAACAAGCCCGTAGAGGATAGCACCAGCGACCCAGTAAAGAGTGCCAAAACGTCCTCGAGAAACTTGTATAACCTGTGGCTGATTGCTTAGAGATTAGTGCCTTCTCTCTTATATCAATTATACTATTACCCCTACCCGACAAATGTTATAATGTTGAGAACTAAGGGGATAGTGTGTTTATAAAACTCTCCTTTGAGGAGTATAGCACAATAATAAATTAATGTCAAGTTTAAAGAACAAGAACAAAAATGAGAACGGCGACGACTTCACTTTGGTGGAAACTCTACGCCCTACCCGCTGGGATGAGTATATCGGCCAAAAACACATAAAAGACAACGTTAAAATTCTTCTACGAGCAGCCGAGGAGCGTGGGCATATTCCGGAACACATCCTTTTTTACGGACCCCCGGGACTGGGTAAAACTACACTCGCGCACCTGATAGCCAAGGAAACAGGCAGGCAAATGAAGATAACTTCTGGTCCTGCCATAGAAAAAATAGGGGATTTGGCTTCCATCCTGACAAACCTTTCGCCTGGAGATATTGTTTTTATAGATGAAATTCACAGACTGAATAAAATGGTGGAGGAAATACTCTATCCAGCAATGGAGTCAGGGGTTTTAGACATTATAATCGGCAAGGGCCCTTCGGCTCGCACTATCCAGCTGGACCTGCCACCTTTCACCTTAATCGCGGCTACCACCCGAGTGGCTATGGTGTCTTCCCCTCTGCGTTCCCGATTCTCCGGCGGAGTTTTCCGCCTGGAATTTTATTCTGAAGATGAAATTTCGAAAATCATCCGACGGTCCGGCAAAATTCTAGAAACAGCGTTGGAAGATGATGCCGTCTCGGAAATAGCAAAGCGGAGCCGTTTTACCCCCCGCACCGCAAATTATTTCTTAAAAAGAGTCCGGGACTTCGCGCAAGTAAACCCCGAAGGATCCCGCCAAGGCGGGACCTACGGGGCAGGCAAGAAAATTATCAGCAAAGAAACAACGAGGAGTGCCCTGGCTATGCTGGCAGTAGACGACATCGGATTAAATTCTTCAGACAGAAAGTTTTTAGAAATTTTGATAGAAAAATTCGGCGGCGGGCCGGTGGGGCTAAAAACGATAGCCGCGGCGATGTCTGAAGAAGAAGCAACTATAGAAGAAGTAATAGAACCCTATCTAATACAGCTCGGGCTTCTAGAGCGCACCGCCCGCGGCCGAGTAGCCACCAAGAAAGCGCATGAGCATTTGGGATTTGATTTTAAAGAAGGGCAAAGAAAATTATTATGAGAATTTTAGGTATCGACCCGGGATTTGAGAGGTTGGGGATAGCAGTATTGGAATCCGCCCAAGGCGGATCGTCTTCCAGCCGAAAAGAATTGGTTGTTTTTTCTGAGTGTTTCAAAACTTCTAGCAAGTTGGACTTTGCTGAAAGATTAAAACTGCTTGGGGAAGAAGTAAAAAGGGTGATAAAAAAATACAAGCCAGAAATTCTGGCTATTGAAACTTTATTTTTAAACACAAATCAAAAAACGGTAATGCGGGTGGCGGAAGTACGAGGTGTGGTGATTTATGAATCCAGCCAAGCGGGGATGAAAATTTTAGAAGTCTCCCCGCCTCAAATCAAAATGGCCACCACCGGCTATGGCCGAGCGGATAAAGAACAGATAATGAAAATGGTTAGAATTTTGGTAGAAATAGACAAATCAAAAACTTCTGATGATGAATTAGACGCCATTGCTATCGCCCTCACTGCTTTTGCGCATATAAGGAACTAGGGTTATCCACACTTTAAGTCTTTTTGCTATTGCCAAGCGTTCTCTATTTTGATACAAAATAGGGAATTTGAGAATAGTAAGAAAAAAATTATTAATTTAATAAAAACACATGAGTTACGATGAAGAAAGTTTTATGGAAGAAGAAATAGGCGATGATTTAGATGAGCCCAGGGAAGAAGGAGTTGGAGAAGATTTCGGCCTAGATGAAGAGGACCCGGACCGGGATAGTTAAAAACTCTATTTCTATTTTTTGACTACAATAAACTTCCCGAATCTCTTTTTGCCTATTCTGAATCGAGTGCCAGATTCCGGGATTAAATTGGGGTCTAATACAGTATCCCCGGAGTCTAGGTTTGTAACTGCATTCTCTTCCACCAATTTTCGAAAGTTGGTTTTTGACGAAACAACGCCGTTTGCAACCGCGGCATTCATTAGAGTGTCTCCCTTCATTTCTTCCATTTTTTCTGGTATCTCCCCTCTCTGGAAAGTGCGGGTGAAAGTCTCTTCCGCCTCCCTGGCCGAATTTTCATCGTTCAACTCTGCAATAATTTGATGCGCCAATTCTTTTTTGTATTTCATGGGGTTAGTGCCCGCGGCCATCTCTTTTGTAACTTCCTTTACTTTGTCCATGGATACCGTAGTCAGACACTCAAAACATTGCGCGACAACTTCATCCGGCAGAGACATTATTTTCCCGAACAGCTCTTTGGGGTCATCATTGAGCGCAATCGCATTGCCTTCTGTTTTGCCAATCTTTCTGCCGGTGGCATCGACAATCAGCAATGTGGTCATAACGAACTTTTCTTTTTTTAACATATGGCGCATAAGTTTTCTGCCCATCAGCATATTAAACATCTGGTCTGTCCCGCCTAATTCTAAATCTACATTGAGGGCGATAGAATCATACGCCTGCATAACTGGGTAAAGAAATTCGTTCATAAAAACATCTTGACCCTGTTTTGTTCTT
Organism: Candidatus Nomurabacteria bacterium RIFCSPLOWO2_12_FULL_46_14; assembly: GCA_001786225.1. Classification (GTDB taxonomy): domain Bacteria; phylum Patescibacteriota; class Minisyncoccia; order Phycocordibacterales; family UBA9973; genus UBA9973. Next base: position 17,359 of record MFVV01000033.1, read on the forward strand.
TCTTTAAATAAGTCTCTTTTTATTACTTGTTGCACCGATAGCTCGCCGGCTATCCGCATAAATTCCAATCCGCTTAATTTATCAAGCCATTCGCTGTTGTATCTGATTTCAACCGGATTTTCTCCGTCAAAGCGCAATATTTTACCCGCTTGCGCTTTATACTTTTCGGCATTTTTCAAAACAACATCCTTGGAAAGCATTTTTCTGGTTTCTGTTTTCCCCGATGGGTCGCCAATCATGCCCGTAGAATCTCCAATTAAAAACACCACCCGATGGCCAAGCGCCTGCCAGGCCGCGAGTTTGCGCAGGCCCACCATATGGCCGATATGGAGTTTGTCCCCCGTGGGGTCGAACCCTTGGTAGAGCTTGAGTTTTCGGCCGGAACGCAAAATCTTCTCCAGCTCTTCCCGAGAAGGATAAATTTTGTCCACCCCGCGGGTGAGTAATTCGTCTATCGGGTCAGTCATAACTAAATTCTAACAAAAAAAAGATTTTTCTGCTATATTAGGGTTATGAAAAGAAAGTGGTACCGAAACCGCAATCTGCTAAAAAATATGGGGCTTTTTGCCGCCGGTATACTAGTCTTACTCTCCGCTTTTGGCGCAATCTGGGTTGCCTCCTTCCGGATTCCGGATTTCAATTCCTTTGAAAACCGCAAGGTGGTCAATTCCACCCAAATTTTTGACCGTACCGGTGAAGTCCTGCTCTATGACATCCATCGCGACATAAGGCGCACCAATGTTCCTTTTGAAAAAATGAGCGCTAACATCAAAAACGCGACGGTGGCGATTGAGGATTCGGAATTTTACAACCACGGCGGCATCCGCATCACCTCTATTATGCGCGCGGTGCTCTCCAACATTCTCGGCCTGGGTCGGACCCAGGGCGGCTCCACCATAACCCAGCAATTGGTAAAAAACACCCTGCTGACCTCCAAAAAAACTTACAGCCGGAAGATAAAAGAGTGGTTCCTGGCGATGAAGATTGACAACTCCATGCCTAAGGAAAAAATATTGGAGTATTACCTCAATGAGAATCCCTACGGCGGCAATATCTACGGCATTGAGGAAGCCGCCCGGACTTATTTCAAAAAAAGCGCCGAGGACCTGTCCATTGCCGAAGCGGCTTACTTGGCGGCCATCCCCCAGTCCCCCACCGCCCTCTCGCCCTACGGCCGAAATCCGGACCGACTGGAGTCTCGCAAAAATCTGGTGCTCTCTCGGATGCTAGACTTGAAATTTATCAGCCGGGAAGAATACAATCGGGCCAAGGCGGAAATTGTGGTCTTCGCTCCGGAGCAGAAAACGGGCATCAAGGCGCCTCACTTTGTTTTTTTCATCAAAGATTATCTGGAAAGGAAATACGGCGAAGAAAAAGTCGCGGAGGGACTCAAAGTAACTACGACTCTGGATTACTCTTTGCAGGAGAGGGCGGAGCAAATAGTCAAAGAAGGCGCCCTCCGGAATGAAAAGGACTGGAACGGCGAGAACGCGGGGTTGGTGGCCATAGACCCCAAAACGGGACAGATAATAACCATGGTGGGCTCGCGAGATTATTTTGATAAAGAAATTGACGGCAATTACAATGTGGCCACCGCCTTAAGACAGCCGGGTTCTTCCTTCAAGCCCTTCATCTATGCCACGGCTTTTGGCAAGGGGTTTACTCCCGACACTGTTTTATTTGATTTGCCGACCGAATTCAATCCGTCCTGCAGTCCCTACGGCGGAGATGGAGCCAATTGCTATATGCCCCAGAATTTTGACGGCAAAACCCGGGGGCCGATAAGCCTGCGGAACGCCTTGGCCCAATCCATCAACATTCCGGCGGTCAAGCTTTTGTACCTGGTGGGCTTAAACGACGCCATCCGGGTCGCGGAAAACATGGGCATCAGCACCTTGACCGACCCGGACCGTTACGGCCTGACTCTGGTCATCGGCGGTGGCGAAGTAACCCTGTTGGATATGACTTCCGCTTACGGAGTTTTTGCCGCAGGCGGCGTTCGGCGTCCCTATACCGGAATTTTAAAAGTGGAAGACCGGAACGGCAGAGCGCTGGAAGAATTCTCCCCAGAGGAAAAAGAAGTTCTGCCCAAGAATACCGCCTTGATTATTTCCGACATCCTCTCGGACAACGCCAGCCGGGCGCCAACCTTCGGCCCAGCATCGTTGCTTTTCCTGCCCGGCAAAGACGTGGCGGCCAAGACCGGAACCACCAACAGCAACCGGGACGCCTGGACTATGGGCTACAGCCCCGGTGTCGTGGTTGGAGTCTGGGCTGGTAATAATGACAATACCCCCATGAAAAAGGGGGGGGTGGCCATGGCTGGCCCAATCTGGAACAAATTTATGAACGAAGCCCTGAAAGTATTGCCGGATGAAAACTTTGAAGAACCCAATCTCTACGCGGACCCCGAAGTGGTCAAGCCTATTCTCCGGGGATTCTGGCAGGGCAACGAAACTTTTGTCATTGATAGAATTTCGGGTGGCCTGGCCACCGCGGCTACGCCTCCGGAGACGAGAGAAGAAAAAGCGCTTTACAATGTTCACACGATACTTTATTGGGTGAATCGCAAAGATATCTTGGGCCCTCCGCCCGGGAACCCGGGGAGCGACCCGCAATTCGCGCATTGGGAGAGGGGGGTGCAGGATTGGTGGGCGCGCAATAGTGGGCAATACTCTCTCGCTTCCCCGCCATCAGTACCTGACAGTGTGCATGTGAGCGGCCTAAGGCCGGTTTTGAACATTTTAGAGCCGAACAGCACGGCTTTATACGATGAAGGACAGCGAATTACCATCAAGGTCGCAAGTCTGGGCGCGTACCCGATTAAAAAAATGGATGTCTTCGTCAATGGAATTTACCTCGGTAGCGCCGACGCCAATCTGAACTTTTCTTTTATCCCCGGAGAATTGGATAATCTTATGCCGGTGAATGACTTGCGTCTCTCTTACCAAGATACCGCCTGGAACCGAGGAGAAACGCTCTCAACCTTCAGGATGAAATAACTACTTATTTATCCCGTTTTCATGCGGGATTCATCGGCATAATCAGATACAAAAAAGAGCTGTCCCCGACTCCCTCAATCACCATAGGCTTACCGGAGTGATTTAAGCTTATGGAGATGCTATCCGCACCGAGGGATTGGAAGCAGTCCAAAAAATATTTGTAGTTAAAGGAAAGCTCCAGATTCTCGCCCTCTAGGGCGCCGTCCAGATAGGTCTTATTTTCGCCGACATCGTTGTTGGCCGAAGAAAGCTCAAAAATTTTCTCTTTGGGCCGGACGCTTAAATTGAGCTGGTTCCACTTGTCGGAAAACACATTAGAGAGCTTGAGCGCGTTCAAAAGGTCCTGCTTGAGGACAATGGCCTTAGTCTCTCTATTTTTAGGAATAATTTGGCGATAGTCCGGGAAGATTCCGTCTAGGACGCGGGAAGTCAAATAAACATTATGAGCGGTGAAAGAAATTTGGTTCTTGTTAAAGCAAACCTTGACCTCTTCATTCAACTCCCCCAGCACCCTTAGGATATCCGGAATATTCCGGAAGGGAATCAAAATTCCGGGGATGTCCGGCAACCCTTTAACTTTTATCTTTTTCTCCGCCAAGCGGAAGGAATCGGTAGCGACAAAACGGAGCTGTCCGTCCTCGGCATAGAGGAAGACACTGGAAATCTCCGGCTTTATGTCTGAGGGCGAAGAGCTGTAAGACACCGACTTTATGCCTTCTACCAGTTTCTTGGCTTCTATCTCAAAAGATGTTCCAACCACCGCGGGGATGGTGGGGAAATCGTCGTGGCTCTGGCCTTTCAATCTTATTCTGCTCTTTTGGGTTTTAATGGAGAGGTTGCCGTCCAAACTCTCCAATTCCGCGTTTTCGTTTTGAAATATATTGGAAAACACTCCGGCTAAAACCGAGCCGGCGACGGCAACAATGCCTTCTTTTTCCACCTTGGCGGGTATCTCCGCTTCAATACCCAAGCTTAGGTTGGTAGCCCGCAATTTTATAGACTTACCGGAAGCGATTAAAAGCAGAGAATTCAAAACCGGCAGAGTAAGATTTTTACCGGTTATTCTTTCAGTCTTCCATATAGCGTCTTTTATTTTTTCTACTTCGCATTGTGCTTTCATATGTTTATATCTTTCTTTATTTAAATTATTAATACTATTAGGGCAGTTAATAAGTGGATAAGATGTTTTTGTCTTGGCGGGTAATATTTAAAAAAATATTTTTAACTGAATATCACCTGAACATTATTCTTATTTGGTCTAACTCCTGAGAGAGCTGGGGGTCGGTTTTTATTTCTTCTTTTATTTTGAGATAGGAATGGATGACGGTGGTATGGTCCTTGCCGCCTAGTTTTTGACCGATTAGGGGGTAAGAAACATTAAAGTCCTCCCGCAGGAGATACATTACCACCTGCCTGGCTCGGACAATTTCTTTCCGCCTGGTTTTTTCGTATATTGAGTTTTCGTCCAGATTGTAATGCTCACTGACCACCTTGACCACGTCCTTAATGGCCACGGTTTTCTTGGGTTTGATGTTGTTTTTAAGCAGATTTTTCACTTCCACGGCGGTTAGGGGCTTGTTCTTTAGGCGATATTGGCAGAGAATCGTGTTCAAGCTTCCCTCCAGCTCCCTAATGTTGCCGAAAATAGCTGTAGCCACATACTCCATTATTTCTGGAGGCAGTTTGAGACCCAACTCCTCGGCTTTTACCTTAAGGATGGCCAGCCGGGATTCGTACTCCGGCTCAATAATGTCCACTATCATTCCCGCCGCGAAACGGGATTTCAGCCGGTCGGCAAGCTCCGGTATGTGGTTGGGATGCTTGTCGGAGGAAAATATTATCTGCTTGTTGCTTTCGTGAAAAGTGTTGAAGGTGTGGAAAAGCTCTTCCTGGATTTTCTCCATTTTGCCGATGAACTGGATGTCGTCGATAATCAGGAGGTCGTACTTCCGATATTTTTCCTTGAAGGAATTAGCCTTGTTGCCCTGCAGGGAGTTTATGAAATCAGTGGCAAATTTTTCCAAAGTCATATAATGGACCTTTTTCTCCGGGAACTTGTCTTTAATGGAGTTGCCAATGGCCTGGATTAGGTGGGTTTTACCCAAGCCTGTGCCGCCATAGACAAAAAACGGATTATATTTTGTCCCCGGGCTCTCAATAATGGCTTGAGAGGCGGCGTAGGCCAGTTCATTGAAGCCTCCGACGATGAAAGAGTCAAAGCGATAGCGGGAGTTGAGATTGTCTTCCGGATTTATGTAAAGGTCCCGGAGTGGCAGTTCCTTATTGCTACCGTAAACCGCGCCGGCGGCCGATATCTCCTGCTTTTCCGATTCTATTTTGGTAATGACGTATTCCACCGCCCGCATATTTTCATAGGCGTCGGCAATGGTCTTGGTGATAAGTTTGTGGTATTTGTTTTTCAGCCAGTCCCGGACAAATTCATTGGGTACGGCAATGTAAATTATGCCCGTTTCTTCCCTTAGAATGGAGGTATTCCGGAACCAGGTGCTGAAATTCGCTTTTGAAACCCCGGTTTCTATCTCCGTGAGGCAGTTTTGCCAAAGTTCTTTTGTGTCCATAATGATTCATCATTATACTCCCCAAGCGCGAATAGCAAGCAATTTTTAACTTACTAACTCTGTTGATAATCGGTGGAAAAAAATACAAGCAGTTGCCTAAAGCCTGATTTTAGTATAAAATCATTATATGTCCCAAACATACCAGCCTAAAAAAAGAAAGCGAGCTAAGACCCACGGATTTTTAAAGAGACGAAAGAGTAAAACTGGCCAGCGGACGCTCCAGCGCCGCAGGAGAAAAGGCAGAGCCAGGCTCGCTGTTTAATGTTTCGCAGGTTTCAGGTTTTTTCTCCCTCCTCGCACATTTACCGCCTTGTCGTTCGAAAAAACCTGAAACCTGCTTTCACTTATAACTAAATGATTCCAAAGAAAAACAGGGTCAACCGCAAAGAAATTGATGAAATTTTTAGGCGCGGACGCTCGCTATATTCCCCGAGCTTAACTCTTAGGTTTGTTTGGAATAAAGAAAAACTGCCCCCCAAGATTTCCTTCATCACGCCTAAAACGTTATTCCCTAAAGCTGTTAAACGCAACTTGCTCCGCCGGCGCGGCTATGCCGCGCTCCATCCCAACTTGAGCCGATTCCCTGTGGGCATATCGGGAGTTTTTATTTTCCAAAGACAGCCGAAATCCGTTTCCGCTCTAGAGGAAGAAATAGAAATAATTCTGGGGAAACTATGAAAAAAGCCTTAATTAATTTAATTGTCTTTTACCAAAAAAGAATTAGCGTATTTAAGAAAAAAAGCTGTGTTTTTTACCCTACTTGCTCCGAATATGCCAAAGAGGCGATTCGGAAATATGGCGCCCTCCGGGGCGCTTGGCTCTCTCTACGCAGAATCCTGCGCTGTCATCCCTGGCAAAAAAATCATATTGACCCGGTTAAATAAAGAAAAATAATCGAGAAAAAGCGACGGGTGGGGGCGTGCCGTTCCGAGCGAAGCGAGGAATGGGGTTAAGGAGTTTTTTCCCGATTATTTTTCTTTATTGAAATTATGGGTGAATTCATATAGAATGAAAAAATGCTTGGAAATTTATGGGATATTTTTTTATACGAGCCCTTGGTAAACCTCCTAGCCTTCCTGGTATACATTATACCCGGAGGAGACATCGGTATTGCCATCATTCTGCTTACCGTGCTGGTGAAAGCCGCTCTTTTCCCCCTATCTCAGCGCTCTATTCTAGGCCAGGCCAAAATGGCTCTCCTGGCTCCAGAGCTAAACAAAATAAAGGCAAGCGGCAAGAGTAAGGAAGAACAGGCTAAAGACACCTTCGAGCTTTACAAAAAACATAAAGCCAACCCTTTTTCCGGCTGTTTACTCATGCTGATTCAGATACCGATAATATTCGCCCTGTATTATGTTTTTTTAAGAGGGATAAACTTCGACAGCGGAATTTTGTATTCCTTTATGCCGGTTCCAGAGAAAGTGAACATGATTTTTCTCGGTCTGGTCGATGTCAGCCAGAAAAGTCTTGCCTTGGCGATACTGGCCGGGATTTCCCAATACTTCCAAGCGCACTTTATGCCCAAGCCCACTCCTCCCACCTCTGGCCAGGGCACCTTCGCAGACAGTTTCTCGAAAAGCATACATATTCAGATGAAGTATTTTTTCCCTTTCCTGATAGCCTTCTTTGCTTACACTCTCTCCGGCGCTATAGCTCTGTACTGGATAGCCAACAATGTATTCGCCACTCTGCAACAGCTTTATACCAACAAAAGGAAACATTTAATGTTGGCCAATAAATATGCCGATGAACAAAAATGAGATTATTAATTTAATAAGAGAACTTATTGAGAGAACTACCGTAGGCGTAGAGGCTATAAGCGTGGCTGAGAATGATGTTGCCAAAGGCAAAGACAGCGAAGAAACAATTTGGATTCAGGCAGAAGTCCGGGAGCCTTATTTTTTCCTGGACCGCGGCGGGGAGGGGCTGTCGGCCTTAAATCATGTAGTTCGCAAAATTGTTGAAGCCAGGGTGGAAGCGGAGACCCCCTTTAACATTATGGTTGACATCAACGGCTTTCAGAGAAAGAAAATAGAAAATCTCAAAGCCGTGGCGCATATGATGGCGGAGCGCGCCCGATATTTCAAATCCAATATTGAAATTGATCCCATGTCCGCTTTTGAGCGGCGGATAATCCACGAGTTTTTGTCCGATGCCGCCGACCTTAAAACCGAGTCAGCCGGAGAGGGGCCTAACCGCCGAGTGGTTATTAAGTATATCGGAGGAATATAATAAAACAAAAAAATGTCTTATAAAGGCGTACGCAGGCTGACGAGCCGGCCTTTAGAAGATATTTTTTTGTTTTATTCTAACTCCAGTTTCCAGAGATAAGAATCTTTTTTGTTGACCAAAAATAGCAGATTCTCGCCGTTCCCCAAGGCAAGCTTTACGCCATCAATTTTTGCCACCAAACTCAAATCGGCTATCAGACTGGTGTTGCCGGTTTCCACCTCCACCTTCCAGATTTCGTCCGAAAAAGAAACCTCTCCCTGGTACCAGGTGTCGGGATAAGTGAAGCCGGTGGCTGACTTCGGCGCCGCGCAATACAGAATTTCACTCCCTCGACCCCAAACGCATTTCTCCGCCAGGGTTTGAATGCCTAAAGCGGTGGATTCCCGGCTTTCAATTCTATAGACATTAAGCCTCAGGTTGCTGTTGCTCCAAAGAATCATTTTGCCGTCCGGACTTGCAAGAGTGGTCAGGCCGTTTATGTCGCCGAAAATCCGGCTGAAGTTTTTTGTGTCGGGGTTGAGCGCGTAAACATGGCCCGCCGTGGCGTAAGAGGGCTTGGTGGCGAGGGTAATCATCTTGGCGCTTGGCCAATATGATGTCCATTCGGTAAAGGGGGAATCAAACACTACGGTTTTCTTGCCGGTTTTGAGGTCCATTACTGTGCCGACTACTCCATCTCCGGCCGGAGTCAGATAAAATATTTTCGTGGCGTCAGGCGAGAGGCTCAAATCCGAAATATTCTCCGACAAGAAGCTCCCCCGGACCTCGTTTTTTTCCAAAGAATCTCCACCCAAAACTTCTTTAGGCAGATTGCCCAAAAATGTTTGGATAGTCTTCTCGTCGCTCTTGAGATAGCGCATAACAACCACCTCGCCCTTCAAGCCAAAATGCGCTTCGTAAACTTTCGGGATAAGGGTATCGGTGAACTTGCGCTCCGCTATTTGGTCCACAAACGTCTGGTAAATGTTGCCGGTGGCCCGGTCCACATATCTTAAAGCGGGGGCGAATTCCGTGGGGAGCGAAATTGGGTTTTTGGGTAGAGAAGGAGTAGCGCCCCCTTCCTCTCCTTGGGAGAGGGCCGGGGTGAGGTTAATTTCTTTGTATCTTTCTTTAAGGAATAGAGTATAACCGGCTACCGGAACGTTTGAGACTCTAGTTAACTTTTTAGCCGCCTCGGATAGTTCGTCGGGTTCGTAGCCGGATATATCTTCCGGCGGGGTCGTTGCGGTGGGTTTAGACGAGCTTTGGCCGAAAGGATTGAAGTCGGAGAAGAAATTGGTGCCGCCCTCATTTGGAATAGTCGTGGCTGGCTCCCGGAAATACAAGTAGGCGAAAAATCCAGCCGTCAGAATGACCAGAATGATAACTATTAAAATCAAATTTCTTCGGGACATGAATTTTATGATTGCACATGCCAATGGTCGCCTTCGTCAAAAAACAGCATACCGTCTTTCCTATACCAGTTTTCCTTCAACTTCTCGCCGCTTCGGATATACTGATTTAGCGCGGGAGTCCCGGTATTTCGTAAATCCACCGTGGGACTTCCTGGCCGGTGGGAAGTATTGCCGGAGGGGCCGCCATGTAGCCAGAACTCTGTGCCGCCCGTTAAGGTTAACTCACAAGTCGGACAATTGCTACGAATCATGTTAATATATGCCAAACTAAGACCCCTGGTGGAAGTGCAGTTACTGTCCCCAATATTTCGGCATTCATTATTTTTTTTGCCTATAGGTAAAGGAACTTGTGCTTGGCCAGAGGCCACAGCCCAATCATCCCCGCGCTTCATGCCGTTTTTGTATCTGCCTTGGGCGTCAGTGGTTTGAGGAATATCGTCGTCTATGACAACTTCAATTGTTTGCTTTTTTATTTTAACATCCGTTTCCAAGAGGTCGGGATTGATGGTAAAGAGTATGGTGTAAGCTCCGAGAGCGAGCAATAGGCCGAAAATCGCGTTGCGGATCCGCTCCTTGGCGTGCTCCTTGCTGGAGATAAGCTCACTGGTCATATATTCCAAGCCTCCGGCCACAATCATAACCATAGCGAGCACCGCACAGACGCCAATGAATATTTTTATCATTAGGTTTAAGTATCGGCCTATGGAGTTAGGATTGGCCGGGTCATCTGCCGGGTTGAACCTTATGTATTCCCCTCCCACACAGTTCGGGTCCGCGGTGTCGGTGCACGGCAAGGGCTCCAGAAAATTATACCTTCGGTCTTGGCACGGAGGATTTAACTCATTTCCAAGCGGCCCGAAACGGCAATCTTCGTTCGGATCTTCTGCCGAGGCGCTGACCCCGAAGATGGGTGTAAATATCAAAACGCACAAGAGAAATGGAAATATATATTTTAATAATTTATTTTTCATCAAAATTGAATAAGCATTTCTTTAGTAATCGGCCGGACGATTTGCTCCCGGTTGTCTATGGTAAGCGAAAGGCGGGACACACCCGAAGAATTTTCTGCCGCTTTAAGCGGGATAACATTTTTGCGATAGTCTGCGCTCCCCGCCCTCTGGTTATTTATAGACCAGCCAAAGGTCAGTTCTGGCCGGCGGATATCTCGGGGTGAAATGAAATACGGCGCCGCCAGGATTGTTGCCTCTTCTAGAATGGCGTAATTGTCCGGGAGCGCTCCATCCCAGAGCACACCCAAAGCGCTGTCTATTTTATAAAACAATATCTTGGGCGTAAACACGCTTACTCCGACACTGCCTTCGATAGAATATTTCTGGTCGGTGGTGGAAGCGACCACCGATACCGCGCTTGTGTCTTCCAAATAATCATCCACATAGGTGAAAGAATTCTTGCCATAGCCTGAATCCGCCGCCTGATTGGTGTAATTCTTTTTCCAGGTATAAATCATATTTTTGGGATTGACTATCGCGTTCCCCGCCTTTATCTCCGGCATAGCCACAATCTTGATTCCACTCCCAGACATAGGCAAGGCCTTGCCTTTGTAAAAAGGCGGGACATAAGAGTCGGTAGCTTGCCAGAGGAGGGTCATAATCGCGGGCCGGATGGCCACCCTCTTTTCTATTTGTCCGTCCGGCAGGTAAATCCTCGCTTCTATCTTGGTTTCAGTGTTAGCGGCTTTGGCCGTGACGGAGAAAGATTTTTTGCCTATTCCGGAGAGAGTCGTTTTGCCGTCCACTAGCCAGTCTATTTTTACAGTATCCAGATTAGATAAGAAGCTCCCAAGAGTAATGGTTACGTTCTCATACGGTGCTGGGTTCGACGGGGCTACATCTATGAAGATGCTAGTGGAATCCACAGCCAGCGCCACCCCACCCCATGCCGTGGCAGACATAATAAAGGCGCCCAGAATAAAAAGTTTCAATCGCATATTGTTCATATTGTATCATTTGCTAGCGCCTAAAGCCTAGCGCCTAACGCCTATTTCCCCGCCGCTTCCAATTCCGCCTTGGCTTTTCTGATGGATAAAATCTGGGATGGGTCGGAAGTGATTATCTGGTCTTCGGTGTAAGAAGCGATTACTTTGATGGCCACGTGCTTGAGCCCCGCGAAAAATATGCCTTCACCCAAGCCGGACTCCAGCAGAAGATATTTTTCTTCATCCGTCAGGTGGAAGGTCTCCTTAACCACGTCAATGGCGGTGGGCGACTGGCCCAAGAGTAGGACAATAGAAGAATTGTGGACTATGGGCTCGCCGTATTCCGACTTCATGAAGTCTCCCGTGTCTTGGGTAATGGTGGCGAGCCCCAGATAATATTTGCGGCCGCGCTTGGCCATAGAGTAAAGAAAGGAGGCGGTATCCTCGGACTTCATCATCCACCAGGCCTCGTCTATCACCAAGAGGCGCTTCTTCAGGTTTTTGCGGATGGCGTTCCAGATATAGTTCATTACTATGTACATAGCTACCGGTTTCAATTCGTCTTCCATATCCCGGACGGAAAAGACGATGAATTTTTTATTGATGTCCACATTGGACGGCTTGTTGAGAAAAGTTGACCAAGTGCCACGGGTGTACTTTTTCAGCCGTTCTACCACCGAATCACTGCCGTCCATGCCCGCCAGCACCATCTCAAAGTCGGAGAGCAACGGCGGTTCAATGTTCCCGAAATCCGAATTCGGGGTTATATCTTTGATGGCGTAGGTTTCGGTAATCGCTCGGTCCACCATGGTGTCTTCTTCCGGAGTGAGCCCCCCGAGCATCAGGCGGAAAAGTTTCACCAGGTTGATGGTGTTGGAACGGAGAACGTCTTCCGCCGTTTCGTCTTCTCGGGGGAGCGGCAGGTCAAAAGGATTAATGTGGTGGTCGGAGGAGAGGGAGATGTTGAAGTACCGCCCGCCCACCGCCTCCGCCAGATATTCGTATTCCCGCTCCGGGTCTATGACGATGACATCCACGTCAAACATCAAAGACCTTAAAATTTCTAATTTTGTGGCATAGGATTTTCCTGAACCAGATTTGGCAAATGTTACGGAGTTATAATTTTCCAGGGAAAATCTGTCAAAAATGACTAAGCTGGAATTATGCCGGTTGACCCCGTAGAGTATCCCCTTGTCCGAAGTCAGGTCAAAGGAAATGAAAGGGAAAATGCTAGAGAGCGGCTCGGAGTTAAGTTTCTGGTGAATGCCGAGCAAGTCACTGCCGATGGGGATGACGCTCTTGAAACCCTCCTCTTGCTGGAAGAGAGCGGGTTTAATGTAGATTAGTTTTGATTCCAAAATAGATTTTATCTCGTTTTCAATTTTAAAAAGCTCCATCTCATTGTCTGCGTAGACGGTGATGTAGACGCCGACGTCAAACATCTTCTCCTGGGCCTGCATTAGGCTGTCGCGGAGGCCCTCTAGGTCTTGATAGGCAGTGTCTAGCATGGGGTCGCGCACCATGCCTCTGGTCTCCCGCACATTTATCTGGCTTTGGACTTCGGCTACTTTCTTTTGAAATTGGCGCAGCGCGAGCGAGGTGTCTATGGGATGGATAAAAATGGAAACATCAAAAATTTTATCCAGATTGATGATGGGCGAGAACCAGTTGTCGGAGAGGAATCTGGGGTAGGAAATTATGAAAAAGGTGCGGGCAATTTTCTCCCCCAGGTTTATGGCCTTGGGCTCTATCTTGAGGGCCGAGGGCGCGACCACATCCTGGAGTTCCAGATTGGCCGCCTCGTAAATATCCTCCGGCAAGACGGCCACGGTGGAGGCCTTGAGCCCTGTTCCCGCGCGTCCCATTATGCTCCCGCCATTTTTCCCTAAAATTTTATCTAAGAATGACATGGGGTTAGTTATAAAGTTATAAAGTAGAAAGTTATAAAGTTCATAAAGTTTGGCTGGAACTTTGTTCCAGCTGTATCTTCCCTTCTAATTCTCCGGGGTTGAAAACTTTGTAAAAAACCTCCACTACCGCCTCCGTGTCCAGCTGTTTAGAATTGATGCCGCAACGAGAGAGCCCTTGCTGGATGACGCTGACTCTCTGCTCCAGTTGGGACCTTTTTTCTTCAAAATTCAATTGCTCCGCCGCCAGTCTCTCCTTCTTGTTTTTTCGGCTGAAAATATTGTCCAGAATATTACTTCCACCTCCGAGTCGGGTGTGAGTATAGGGCACGACGATAAAAAAGCTTTTGGTCATAATGTTGACGCTCTCCGTAAAACTGCGGATGAACTCCATATATTCCGCCGTCTGAAGCTTGAGCAGGGGTTCGCTCTGGACCTTCATCCGGTTCTCCAGGAGGAGGAGATACGGCCGGATATCCAGCCGCCGGGACTGCACGGATATCTGAATGGGGAAATCCAAAGTGTTCAGAAAGCTCTGAAATTGCAAAATCGTGGCGTTCTGCTCGTCACCCGATTTCAGCGATAGATTAACGGAATTGGCGAGAACAATCGCCCGGAGCTCGCCGTCTTTGAGCGCGATTATACCATCGCGGACTTCCTTGATGGGGACGAACTCTTGAGTTGCTTTTGCGTTTAAGACCATAAAATTATTTATTATCAGTTTTTTGTTTCTGTAAATCCAGTACATCCAAACTCCAGGCCAGGTCGCGCAACCGGCTTTGGCCCAGTCTCATCGGACTCTCGCTTAGGGCCGCAATTTTAGACATTTCCGCCTGGGTAGCCACCTGTTTCATTTTTTTAACCTTTCTTCTCTGCCAGATGTATAATTTTTTGCCCAAGAAATATTTAAAGCCGGCCTCCAGCATATTAATAAAGGGCTTGTTGTTCGGGCGGTAAAAGGTCAGAGCCAGAGTCAAGCCAGCAATGATGGCTATCGGCAGTATGCCCAACATCAACCCCAGTAATTTATAGAGGGTGAAGGACATCCCCGCTCCGCCGGCCAGATAAGCGAATTGCCGGAAGGTAAACGGCCCAAAAATCTTGTCTTCTATGTCCAAAAATTGTGGAACCTTGAATTGCATCCCGTTAAAGCTTAATTAGAATCTTCTTTTAAAATCCCCTGCGCGATATATTTCTTTATAAGCGACTGATATGGCATATCTATTTCATTTGCACGCTCTTTTACTCTGGCCAATATATGTGACGGCAGGCGCAGAGAAATAGGCTGGGAGGAGGGTTTTAGAGTCGGAAATGAAATTCTCTTAAAATCGGAAGGTTCGAAGTTCTTGGCAAGATTAAACTTTCCCCAGAAATCCCGTTCTTTGTTTTCGTCTTTAAACTTTTGAATTTTTATTTTTTTCCTCATATAATTTATATTCTTTTTGGTTTAGGTCTCTAGCCGAGATGATTCTTACTTTATCTTTCCGAATCGTAAACACTAAGAATAAGAGCCGCTTCTTCTTCGTTCGACCAATCAAAAGATAGCGTTTTTCTTTTCCGGAATGAAGAGCATCCTTCAATATTTTTTTATTATAATCAAAGAAAACTTCTTCACATTCCTCATCTTTTACTTTATGCTTCTGATTTTTGCCTTTATTCCCGGAATCCCACTCAAAGCCCGTAAGTTTTTCGAAGTTTTTCCCTGTTTCTATTGTAGCGTCAGACATATACATTGTCAAGCAGTTTACATTATTCTATTGGTTCTCGGTAAGGATCGACTTTTGGTTTTTCTTTCGTGCTAGGCGGTAGCGGCGCGCTGGTGGGGGTCAGATTTTCCAATGTGTGTTCGGTTTTCTTAGTCTCCGTTTTTGTCGGCTCGGTGAATTTTCTGGCAAGCTCCGGGTAAACTGGTCCGGCCAACAATTCTTGGTCGTCCAAGACCGGGTCGGTCAAAACCTCTATCCCGGCTCGCTTTAAGACTTCATGCTCTTCTCGTTCTAAATTCACAGGTTTATCCAAGTTATAGCGAATGAGCATTTTTGCTCGGATATCCTTAAGTATTTTCTCGTTCACTTCGCCAGCTAATGCTGTTACTTTTTCTTCCGGCAAATCCAGACTTGCTTTAAGCACACCTTCAAACTTGTGTGGCGGAATAATATCCAGTATGACTTGAGTCATGGCTGTTTCCAATTCTCCCAATTGCGCCGTGGTCAGTTTGTGTGTTGTGGCAATAGCATACAATTTAGCTTGAAAATTTGAAGCTAGAATGGCGTTTTGCACCTCCGGAGCTAATTTTCCAAAGCGTTCATCCAGACCGGTTTCCACTTCCTCTGTGTCTGGTGTATTATAAACTTTCTTCAATTTTTCTTTTATACCACTTAGTATTTCACGGTCAATATCTGTTATAATATTATCTATTCTCAAGCCGTTTATTTTTGAATGATTTATCAATCCATCTGCAAGTTCATCGGGATGAACCAAACCAAGCACTACCAAAACCACTTCTCTTTGAAGTATCTCAAGTTGTTCTGCGTTTAGTCCATTTTTCACCCCCATACTTGTTATTTTTTCCCCCAATTTAGGGTCAGCAACAATTTTCCTTATTTCAATGGGTAATTTTCTAATCTGTCTTTTAATTATTTCTTCTACTTCTGGGTCCATACTATTTTACTTTTTCTAATAAGTTCTCAAATTCTTCATTTTTTATAAAGTCGCTATTTCTAAGTCTTATTGCAAGCAATTCTCCCCTTACTGCCATCATATTCCACATCGGTTTAACCATGGGTTGTGCCCATTTATTCACAGCAAGCCACTGGGCCCAAGATCTCCCGTATTTTTTATAAAGTTTTATAAACCAACTATTATTTGTTGCCGCCCATAATCTCGCCGCATGAGTTTTTTGATTATTAACCCCATACAACACTTCTGCTACCCAACATGGTGCTCCACCTGCTGGTGCTCCACCTGCTGGTGCTCCACCTGCTGGTGCTCCACCTGCTGGTGCTCCACCCGTTGCCGCGAAAGCCGCCGCCGCTTGCTGTAATTGTTTCGCTTTATTTATTGATGCCTCTCTTACTCTGGTAGCGGCTATTCTGTTTGTCATAAATTTTCCCCCACCTTCCAATTGGCGAGCATAATTTTCTCTTCTTCCCAGATTTATTTTGTCAATCTGTTGTTGTATCATATCATTATATGCTTGATTGGCAGGAGTTTTAGCACGGAACACCAAACCTCTTTCTATTCTCTCCTTTTCACTTAATTCTAAACTATTAGCAATTTTTTCTTGCTCTTCAGAAAATTCTTTTCTTTGTTTTGCAAAACCACCCTCTTTGACCTTTCCAACCATAGCAGCACCACCTGCCAATCCAGTCATACCCAAAGCTTTATCGACTCCAGGCGCCCCCCTAGCATCGAAACTTTTTCCTCCCACCCATCTTGTTGCTTGCAATGCCCCCGTCCCAATTCTGCTTTTCTCTGCCCATTTTTTGAATTTTTGGTTTTCTCCAAGATTTGTGGCAACCCTCCCAACAGTCTGTCTTCCAGCAAATGCCGCTGCACCCAGGCCTGCACCTACAGCCAGCCCACCAGCTAGTTTTACTCCTTTCATTGCCCAGGTACCTAATTCTCCAGACCCCTTCTTGGCGTAAGAAGAGGCTTTCTGTAAAAGAATCAAAAGTATGAGCGCTGGTAGCATAGTAAATACTAAAATTTCAATCGGGTGAGCCGACGGGTGAGCGCTTATTACTTTACTATTAAATAGATCAGTCTGAGCAATCATAAAAATGAAATACATAAAAAACATAAAAATTGTCGCCATGAATGATACAGAAAGCAGGCGGTGCGACCACTCATCCCAGCCGATATACTTCACTTTTTTAAGCGCAGGCATGGCGAAAGACATAAAAGCAAAGGGGGAAAATATTATCAAAATCCAAAGTTCCACCAAGCGCACCACAAATGCCAAGCCCGCCATGAAAAATGCGTAAATGGCATACCAAAGGATCAACCCCACGGTAAGTATTATTGCCATTTTCATAGCTGCTGGTATCTCTTTTCTGAAACCAGAAAAAAGTCGCTGGGCTACGTAAGCGCCAGCGCCTATTCCAGCGCCTACCGGTCCGCCAATTAGGAAGCCACCGCCAGTGTATATAGTAAAACCCTTCAGGCTTACCCCACCCATATGCGTCCTTTCCTTTACCTTATCGAAGAAATCTTGGGTCATAAGTTTAGTAACATCAAAATTACCAACCAACCCTCCAGAAATATCCCTTTCTCCCTCGTGGGTTGCGTTATACGATGGACCCTCTTTATTGGTTGGATCTTTAGCTTTAACTTCCATTTTATTGTAAAAAATAAGCGCTAAAACATTGGACGAATCAATGACAATTTTTGTGGCAAACATGCTGAAATTGATGAGCAGAGCCATAATGATGACCCAGATAATCATTTTTTTGCCATCATGGCCGGCCAGGCCCAGAATGATTTTAATGGCTATATAAAGCAGAATCAGGATGAAGAAAATGTTAGACAAGTCGCGAGTTATCCGCCATGCCTGAGGCAAAAAATCTGAAGAAGAGTAAACGCTAGCCTGTAGGCCTAAATGAATCGCCACGTTAAAGAACTTTGCCACTGAGGTCAATAGGAAACTGGGAATAGAATAAAATAGCCAGTAAGTTATTTTTACCGCACAAGCGTCAAAATCTCCTTTAATAAGGGCAAGACAACTTCCTCCTACTTCTTCCTCAAAATCTGCGGGAGTATCCTCTACCGTTACTGTAGCTCCGGGTTCGCACTTAAGGCTAGTCCCTTCGCGACCGCTAACACCCGCGACATATGCACCATTCACCTTTTCACCATCGACTGTAATGGTACATGCCTGCCCCACCTGATACGCGCTCGCCTTCTCTGTCGGTCCGAAAAATCCGGTTCCAACGAGGACTACGAGTATTAAAATGTAAGGTAAAAATTTTCGCATATTATTGCTGTATATTCACGGTTATCGTATCCGTAGCATTGCCGCCGGTTTTATCCGCCTTCTGCCAGCAGGTTAGAGAGAAAACCTTCGGACTTTCCGGAGAAGGATAGTATGGATGCGAGGGAGGTATGGTGTTGTTGATGCCAGAAGTCTCAACTCCGCCCGCGAAAGGCGAAGAGAATTCGCAGATGGTGGCATTGGTTGAGGTCCAGGCATAAGTAAGAGTGGAACCGCTGGGGACGGTTACGCTCGGGCCATCCAAGCCATTAATTTTCAGGTCCACACTAGCCGGGAGATTCTCCGGTGGTGTTCCACCTGGCGGGGTCTCCGTATTGTCCTCCTCCTCTTCGCAGCCTTCCAGTTTTTCGCCAAAATATTCAAAATCACACTGGTCATCTTCCGGCGGTTGATTCACGCTACTCTTTAAGGCTGTTAATCCTTTGTCAAAAAAGTGGTTGAGCAACGCGTCGAATATTGCCGCGATGTTGTTGCCAAGTGCCGCGCCCAATTCGGCCTGGGAGAATTTGGAGCCAAGCGCTCGGGTGATTTGGCTGGCGGCCACATAACCCGGTGTGGTGTTTACAAGTCCTCCCGGGCAAGTGTTTTCTTCCGCCCACACCGCGTAGGCCGCCG
>MFVV01000033.1:36063-44611 GCA_001786225.1 Candidatus Nomurabacteria bacterium RIFCSPLOWO2_12_FULL_46_14
CCGCTCGGCGCGCGTCATAATCATCATCATATTCCAGCACAGCCGCGCGGAAAGCCGGAACATCATCCCCATAATCTTCCAGAACTGGTGGGTCATATTCTTCATTAAATTTGAACTCCGGCCGGTCCCAGGCATTCCGGGCATTATTGTATGTGGGGTTGGAGGGACAAGTTTCCGGCGAGAGGAATCCCAAGCCCTGTTGCAATGTATCTCGCACCGTGTCCGCCGCGCTCCTGGTAGTGCCTTCTAGTCTGCGGGCAAGTTCTTCGTTCGCCAGCATCTCATAACCCAGATAGTTGTTCTGGGGGTATTGGGTATTTATCAGGAATGCGTTCCAGCCGCCGACATTAAAATCATTTCTATAGGCATCAAGATACGCTTCGTCTTGGATGACCTTGCTTAGAGTATATTCCGCGTTAATTTCAAACTGTCTTTGGTACGCGTCTATCACCTCCAAGGCATATTGCCGGCCGAAAGGAAAGCGCAGGTTGTCATAGCCTGTTTGGCGGACAAAGCTCTGGATTTGAGATTTGGCAATATCTTTAAAAAATGATTCCGAATTTTCCAGGAACAGGGGCGAGCCATGGAAGTCGGAATTTATCCAATTGACCGTAGCTTGAGTCATCCGGTCCAATGTCCGTCTAACAATCTGCATCAAGAATTCCTTGCAGACGGTCGCCCCCCACTGGTTGCTGGTTTTAGACGCGGTAACCCCGGTATTGCTCCGGACTCCAGAATCATTTACTGGTACACTAGTGCTTACCGCGCTTCCGATAAATTTTTTCCCTAATTTTTTTAACCCTTTATCAATTAGTTCGCCGGCTTTACCGAAAAGCGCACCGCAGGCGTCGTCCAAGATATCCGCCTCCGCTTTTTTGGGCACGGTCAGAAACAAAAAAGACGGCAGGAGGATGCTCAAGATGAGGAGAGTAGAGATGGATCTTTGGATTTTTTTGTCTTTTAGCTCCATTGCATTGATTTATAAAACATCGGCGATTTGACC
This sequence comes from Candidatus Nomurabacteria bacterium RIFCSPLOWO2_12_FULL_46_14, assembly GCA_001786225.1. Classification (GTDB taxonomy): domain Bacteria; phylum Patescibacteriota; class Minisyncoccia; order Phycocordibacterales; family UBA9973; genus UBA9973. The sequence goes on from MFVV01000033.1 coordinate 37,067, forward strand.
AAGAGCGTCGTCCACTATACGCATATTTGCACCGAATTTGCTGACAGCGTTTAAGGAGACAATCGGGTCTTCATCGGCTTGCTTTAGATCAGTTAGGCCTTCGCTTACTCCCTCAAAACCATTCAAGAGACTAAGATGCGCGGAGGATAGTTTAGACGGCACCGACAAATTACGCACCGATACAATTATTTTATTTATTCTCTTGATTATCGGATCTAATTCTCTCAACACCTCGGGGTTAAGTCCGTCTTCGCCCAAGGAATCAGTTAAAACCGCCAGAACTTCTTCGCTGGAATATTGATTCTGAAGCAGTCCCCATATTGCCCCGCCGTAATTTTGCGTGGCCTTGGAGCTATTATTGCTGGATACCTGGATTTCAGAGAGAGTATATATTTTTTGAGCCGAAACCCCTCCCGCCTCCAAGGCTAAAGATTCACCCAAGCCTTCCAGGAGGGCCGCGTCCATTTGGCCAGAATCGGTCAAACTGGCAACAGTGGCCAAAATTTCCCGAGAGAGCCTATCTGTCTGGGTGAGATTATCTTCCTTTATTGCGCTGGCTTCGAAATAATCCTGTGTCGCCGACGCGTCTTTTTGCATTGGGTCGGCGCCACGGAGCTTCTCTTCCCAATCCGGGATGCCATCTTTGTCCGTATCTTGATTTATTAAATCTCCCACCACCCTTTTATCGTAGGCCAAATTTTGCCCCGGGGTTTCTCCATTCTCGCTATTTATAAAGAGAGTTTTGTTTTTTATAAAAAAAAGAGCGAAGACGAAAACCACCGCCAAAACGGCCCAAAGGACTCTTTTGTTTTTTAAACTCCTCATTTTAATTATGGAATAATTATAGCACCTTTTGCAGTTTTTGGGGCAAGGTCCACGGATAAAATGCGCTTTTGTTAGTTGTGATATAATTACCTTTATGAAATTCTCAGTCTTTGGTGTTATTTTTTCCTTTTTTTTGTTGGCAAACAATGTTTTTGCCTATGATTTCAATCAAAATTTAAGAATTGGCGTCCGGGGCCAAGATGTTTTTGAGTTGCAAAATATGCTTAATCAAGATGCGCGTACCAGAGTCTCGGAACAAGGGCCCGGCTCCCCGGGCCGAGAAACCTCTTATTTCGGCCCGGCCACGCTCCAGGCGGTAATAAAATTTCAAGAAATTTATAGTGATGAAGTTCTGAAACCCTTGAATTTGAAATTCGGCACCGGTTTCGTCGGTGCCTTAACTAGAAAAAAGCTTTCTGCTATTTCTTCAGAAATTACACAGGACTCTCCTGTGTATGAAACGGAATCGATTGTTGAAAAAAGTAACCCCAATCTGGTTAATCTGGACATCCTTATTTCCAAGGTTGAAGAAGTCAGTCAGCAGAGTGGATATAACCAGGAAGAAATCCAAAAAATTATCAAAGCGATTAAGCAAATAGCCGAAAGCGAAAGAAATTTCCGTCAGGAATTTGAGGAGGTTATTTTTAAGCAAAAATTTAGCGATAATCTTGAAGAAAAATCTTTGCTTGGAAAGATTTTTGCGCGGACCCTGGTGTTTTTTAAGATTAACCCCCCGAAAGCTTATGCTCAAGTTGTCTCTAGGCCCTTTGGCGGCAAACTGCTTTCTCCCTTGCCTTGCGCAGATGGCAGCTGGATGCTTGCCCTTTCTCCCTTGCCTCCGGATATGGCGGCCTTGCTCTCCTATCGTTCTGGGTCACAGGCATACGCAAATTATAATATACCGGCTACCATATATTTACTTGGCTTATATACTCCAGTTGGTGTTTGCCCGCTCCCTCCGCCTGCGCCCCCAGTCATCACCCAGGGCACCATTTCTCCGACCGTTGGTTCGTCCGCTTTTTAATCGTTGTTTTTTGCAATCTCGGCCCACTCGGCGAGCGATAAATCCTCGGCCCTCTTGTTTCCCAACTCGCGCCCGGTCTGATTTTCTATTGAGATTATGTTTTTCAGATTAGAAGAAAGCTTTTTGCGCTTGTGGGCGAAGCCCGCTTTGACTATTTGCCAGAATTTTTCTTCATCCAGCTTATTTTCCGTAAAAAACTTTCGGGAAATGTTTTTTATGACGATAACGGCCGAATCCACCGCCGGCTGGGGAGCAAAATATCGAGCCGGCACTTTCATTAATATCTTCGGCTCCCCGTAGGCCTTGACCGAGATTGACAGCAAACTCTCTTTCCCCCCCAAGATTCTTTGAGCCACTTCATGCTGAACCATAAGCACCATGCGCTCCGGCTGGTTCTTGGCCGTGAGAAACTTTTTTAATATAGCGCCGGTTATGTTGTAGGGGATATTGGCAATGACTTTGAAGGCTCTAGGCTTTAGGCCCTGGGCGCTAGCATCAAAATCTAAAATGTCTGCACGCACCAATACCAGAGGGCCTGCATTAATTTCTTTGGCAAATTTTATTTTCAGAAATTCAAAAAGCTCGCGGTCTTTTTCCACGGCGATTAGCGAACCAGTCTTTCCGAGCAATTTCTCCGTAAGTTTGCCTTTGCCGGGTCCGATTTCCAAAATTACATCATCTGGTTTGATTTCTCCCGCTTCAATAATTTTTCGAAGCGCCGGCTCCGACTTTAGAAAATTCTGTCCCAGGGATTTTTTTGCGCGCATATTACATTTTATCACATTAAAACTCGTCGCAGGCGTACTTTTTAGAAAGCCTTGCGCAGGCTGACGAGCCGAGCAGTTCGCTGGCCGAGCACTGCCAGATAGATTGCTTTATAAAAAGTATGCAAAGAAAGAGTTAAATATAGATTGTCCTCACCCCTTTTTCCCCTTCCCTCTCTAAAATTTCCGCGGGGATATCTGCCAGGAATTCTGACGGTGCATTAATTTGGCGCGAGCCGAAGATGGTGCGGAATTGGGCGGTGGACAAAAATAATTTATGTTTAGCGCGAGTCAGGGCCACGTAAAAAAGCCGACGTTCTTCTTCCTGGTCCTCGGCCGTTTTTTCTTCACCATCTCTCTGGATGGGGAAAAGTCCTTCTTCTAAGCCGACGATAAAAACATATTTAAACTCCAGGCCTTTGGCCGCATGCACGGTCATTAGTTTGACCCCGCCTTGGGCGGGGCGAGCCCCGCTTCTAATTTCTTTTTTTTCTTCGTTTATCATTATTGAATCCTGGTCCGAAGCCAAAGACGCGTCTTCTAAAAGTTTTTCGACCCCGGTGCCGTTAGCAAGGTTGTCGTATTTTATAGCCAGGGTCGCCAGTTCTTTTATGTTGGCGAGTCTTTCCTCGTCTTCGGCTGTGCCTTCCCGGAGTTCCTCTTCAATGCCGGATTTTCGGACGGTAAATTTTATAACTTCGGAGGCTTTGGCAGTTTCTATCTGTTGCCTTATCTCTCCCAATAGTTTGTAAAAATTATCAATTTTTATTCTCATTTTTATCGGCAGAGTTTCTGTTTCATTGGAAAAAATTTTTACCAGCGTCACCTTGCCGATACCCCGAGACGGAAAATTTATTATTCTTTTTATATCGGAGAGGCTTTGCGGATTTAAGGCCGCGCGAAGGTAGGCCAGGGTATCCTTGACTTCTTTGCGCTCAAAAAATTTTACGCCCAGAACTTGGTAAGGAATGTTGTAGCGGAGCATGGCTTCTTCCAGCGCCCGGGATTGGAAGTTGGCGCGGTAAAGGACTGCAACCTCTCCCCACCCCTCTCCCAAGGAGAGGGTGTTACTTTTTTCTCCCCCTTGGGGGGAGCTAGAGGGGGTTATAATTTTTCCTCCGCCGGCATCTTTCAGTTCCAGAATTTTTGTCGCGACAAAGTCCGCCTCATCTTCTCCACTCAGTGCCTCGTAGAGAGAAATTTTTTCTCCGGCGGGCTTCTGGGTAAACAAATTTTTCTCCGGCCGGTATTTGTTTTTTTTGATTACTTCGTTGGCGGCGGATAAAATATTTTTTGTTGAACGATAATTTTCTTCCAACAGCACGATTTTTGCCGCAGGGTAATCCTTTTCAAAATTCAAAATATTCCGCAAGTTCGCTCCGCGCCAGGAGTAAATGCAATTGTGAGTCACAATATCATTTGCTATAAAATTATGAGTTTTCTCTATATTTAAATCAAAAACTATAATTTTAGGTGTATTAATTCTTGAAATTTTTGAAACTATATCATAACCATTTTCCGTGAATAAGGCCATGCCAGGCAAAACGGAGCCTGCGGGTAGGCACGGCAGTGAGTTTCCATCCCTAGGATTGGTTTTTATACCACCGAGCCGGGCGCTAAAAATCATATTTACTTCAGGGAAAGCAGAAGCTATTTTTGTAGCCAATAAACAAGCTTCTCCATAATTTGCTCGAGCGGTCTCGAATCGCCAATTAGTAGTGTTTTTTTTCGCAGAACGAACCGAAAACCCCATTGATTCAAGCTTTTTCCTTCCATATCTATCATTGCCGAAAGTAGAAATAATATGCATAGGAGTTTGCCCTCGTCTGTCTGCGCATAGAGTTATGTTTATATTCCTTCTGTTTGCGTTATGCGTTTGTGGTTGATGGTGTGGCCGGTCCCACAACAAGCCTAGGTCCGATAGCAATTTCAAAGCAGAACTTTCAGTATCAAAAGAAGAAAAAATTTCTTTTAGAGCGCTTTTATCATGTACATACCCGCTGGTGCTAAATCCCTTTCGTGGGGTAAATGGTATAGTTGGTATCTGATACTTCAGAGATAAAATATATTCTTGAACTCTAGCCTTATTCTGAGTATTGTGGGTACTGATTACCCACAGAGCATCTGCATGTTCCTGATTAGACCGTTGTAAAAATCCAACTACAGATTTTTTTTGCCCCTTTGTGTAGATAGAAGTTGTACCAATTCGCCAGCCGAACCCTTTTTTATACATGAGGTAGTTTAGATACATTTGCGGAGTAAGTCCTAGCCTATATCCAGCAAAATGAGTATGGTCCGGAGTGCTTACTAAAACATTGCCTTTTTCTGTCTCAATTTGGATTAAACTTCCTTTAAATTGGATATTTTTTTCCCCAACAACTTTAGCGGGTCGAAAATCTCCCCCGCCATAATTTGACAGTACATATTCTCCCCTTTTTATATCCTCAATAGATTTTAGAGTATTGTCAGCCATTTTTATTTTTGTTCCCTTGGCTAAACATTGATCTGTATCTCCCACTACGCAAATATTTTTGTTTTCTCCACAGAGGAGGCGAGACAAAAGATATTGAGTCTGGTTGGTGTCCTGGTATTCGTCTATGTGGATGTACTTCCACCTGTCTTGATAAATTTTCCGCACCCCCTCGTTCTCCTGGAGCAGTTTGGCGGATTGCAGAATCAGGTCGTCAAAATCCAGGGAATTTTCTTTAATTTTACGCTCTTCATACGGCGCCCATATTTCCGCCACGATTCTCGCGATATAGCTCGCGCCCGGCTCCTCGGTCCGCTCTTGATATTCTGGCAAGTCAACGAAATTGCCCTTCTCCCGGCTGATTATGCCTTTGATTCTCCCGGGGTCGTATTGCTTGGGGTCGTAACCGCGCTCTTTCAAGATTTCTTTTATCAGGCGAGCGGAGTCAGACTCATCCAGAATGGTAAAATATCTGGTTAAGTGGAGGAGTCGGGCGTTCTCTTTGATTATGTAAACTCCCAACGCGTGGAAAGTGCTGACGAATGGAATAGTGTTTTGGCCTTTTGCATTCTTTTCTATCTCCGCTATCACCCGTTCCCGCATTTCCTTTGCCGCTTTATTGGTGAAGGTAACGGCCAGAATCTTTTCTGGCGCCACGCCTGTCTTTATTAGATTGAGAATCCGGTGAGTGATGGTCTTGGTTTTACCCGCACCCGCGCCGGCCACAATCAGGAGCGGGCCCTCGGTATGCAGGGCCGCTTGTTTTTGGCGTTCATTGAGTCCTTTCAAGTGTTCCATCGCTTCAATATAACAGAGTTCGGCGCAATAAAAAACACCTTCTAAAGGCCGGCCAAAAATTCTGCTGAATTTTTGGCCTAGGACTACGGGCCGTCGCCCTGCGTACGCCTTTATAAGGTGTTTTTTATTGCGCCTAATACCTCTCCCGCCTCCTTGCGGAAATTTTCTGTCTCTTCTGCCACGATTTGGAGAAAATTCGGCACTTTATCAAACAGGAAATCCAGCACTTGCTCCGGGCTCGGATTGCTATCCATCAGCTTGTCATACTGCTCCAGGTCTTTTTCTTCCAGAAACGGCAAGACCCTGGTTAAGACCGCTTGGAAAATTATCTTGCCTATTCTGCCGATAGTCTCCTCCTGCTTTTCTTCCGGCAACTTTTCTATCTCAAACAGCTCTATTATATTTTTGCGAATTTCTGCTTGGGCGTTGGTCATGTTATTTATGTTAACTTATAATTTTAATTTATCCAAGCCACCCGGAATGGTAGCTAGCTTCTGCATGGCTCGAGCGATGTATTCGGAATTGGTCTCGGCTCGGCCGCCCAGAACTGTTCCCGGCCGTGGGTCTAAATTGGTCCATTCCTTCAGTTTGTTTAAGAATGCAACAAACGATTTATGTCCTTCTTCCATCTCTTGTCCCGACAAAAGTATTGTCTCGTGGGCCGAATCGTTCTTGACCATGCCCCAGGCTTCGGTAGTATTCTCCGGGAATATATCGTGCAATCTCTCTTCCGTAGCTCGTTGGACTTGTTCTGCCGCTACCGCCGATAAGCCATAGGGATTGCCGGCGGTCACTGCTTCCTGGTAGGGCACGGCCACATTTTGAGATTCCGGAGAGGCTGCTTCTTTGATAACTTCGGTTGGTTCCATCTTGGCGGGCTGAATGGGTTGGGTAAAATTTTCTGAAATTTGCGGTTTTTGTTCGCCAACTTGACTGTAGGCTTGCTCCAATCTTTCCCGAGCGGCCACGACTTCGTCTTCATGTGAGATTGCGCCAGACCCGACTGCTTCTCCTAGCTTTGCCTGTTTGACCATTTCGCTCTCACCGAAGTCCGTTATTTTCTCCGCGGTCAGCGTGTCATGCCCGGGAACAAATCCTTCCAGGCCTTTGGCTTGCGCCACCTTTAGCCAATAATCTTTACCAATCTCATCATTTAGATGGCTTACTGCCGCACCCTGTCCTTTTAGGGTTCCGTTTTCCCATAACTCTTTTGCGTTATTTTCGAATCTCGAGAGAATTTCATTGGCATTGTCATGGTTTTCAACAGTTAGAACTCCATTTCTAAAACTAAATGCCTCTTGAAATTCTGTGGTACTCACGCCGGCAGTGTTATGGCCCTCGCTTAATCGCACCAGGTTGGCGGCCATGTTCAAGCTTTTGGCAGTGAATTCTTCGTTCATTCCCTCCGGCGGCAGGTCCATATGAGAAGCGGCAATTTGATTGAAAACCGTTTCCAAATTTTGCGGCACTCCGTCTTCGCCCAAAACTACTCTAAAATTCTCCGATATCTCCCGTCCGGTGCCCGGCGTAGTTACCGGCGCGGGAGCGGGAGCTGGGGGTTGTGCCGGCGCGGGTTCGGGTGCGCCTCTCCGTGATGGTGGTGTTTGTTTGGGCTCTGTCGCTTCCGGCCTCTCTCTAGTGTCTTCCTCATCCTTTTTCCAAAA
>MFVV01000034.1:0-4783 GCA_001786225.1 Candidatus Nomurabacteria bacterium RIFCSPLOWO2_12_FULL_46_14
GTAGGGTCAACCGGATTATTTACCCATTTCCCATAAGGAAATGGGGGGACATCATTACCGCCAACTGCCCAAGCCTTCCAATCAGCTAATGTAGTAGCGACAGCTATTCTTAATCCTCAACTGGCATAACTAAGCAATGACGTTGCTACACCGTGACCATGCCATACTAAAAACACATTATTTGTGGCAAGGGTAACAGAACCTGCTAGAATCCTACACATTGAAAAAAGCGAAGTGGTGTTAGTTGCCTGGGAAACTGCGTTTGTTCCTTGAAGAGCAGATTCAGTATCAACCTCGTCTGGCGCACCTCCAGCAATGGCTCCAGTAAGCTCGCCCCAAGCAGCAGTGTCTGCATCGGCTATCCAATCTACAAGATCTGTTGTATAGGATGGCGCTGCCATAATTTTATTATAACATAGTGCCCCTTTTTAGGATGCATTCTAGTTAACTCTTCGCTATTCAATACACACAAATTTAACTATCCTTCCATATTTTGGTGGATTAACCGCCCCCATCAAAATAATTTTATGCGTCGCTAACCGAGCTTATCGTCGCCGATCCGCCCGTCGCTCCAAGCGAGCCAGTCGTTGCTGCCGGCTTGATCGAGTCCGTGTAATCTGGGCCGGTGCCGCCGAAGCGCGCCGATACGTAGAGCGTCTGCGCGCCGCCCGACTGAATGGTACTGAACTCGATCGTTGCGCCCGACGCAGCGTCATCGATGTAGCTGATGTAAATGTCAGCGCCTACAGCGGCGTTATTCGTCGAGAAGTCGTGCGACGTGATGGTGAAAATCTTGGTGCCAGTATCCACTGCCGAGTACGGGTGCCGCGTGAAGCGCCCGTCCGCGCGCTTGATGCGGATTGTACCACTCGCGGGAGTGTTAGCCGGAATTGCTTCATCAACTTCCACTGCTGTCACCGTACCGCCGTTGAGTAATGCGGTGTTCGACAATTGCGTTTCCAGTAGGCCTCCAGAGCCATTCTCCGGCCCGACCAGTACGCGCCAGCCGGAAGCCACACCGCCGACGGTGAAGGTGACATTGTTCGGCGGTTGGCGGGTCGTGCCGTCGAGCGCCGTGATCTTGTCGTTGACCGCGAGGTCGGCAGACTCCAAGGCGAAGCCGTAGGAACCGACCAGCGAGGAACCGGTCGATTGACCACACATCGGCGTCGACACTGCGCGAGCCGTGACCGTGCTAGCCGTGGCCGTGACGCCACCTTGAGTCATTAAGTTTGCAGCTGGAATAACACCTGTTAAGAGCTGGATGTAGATAATATTGTCTGTCGTATCATTTGCGAGAACTTGACCTGTTCCTGCCGTAGCCCCAGAACCCCACGATACTGGAGTAGCTCCACCTTCAACAAATTCGCCACCAGATGGAGCACCATGCTCAACCGAGTGAGTGATGCCACGGAAAAGCTCGCCGTCAATGCCATAAAGCTCGGTGGCGAAGCCGTTGCGCGTCAGCCACTTCATGTACTCGTAGAAGGTGTTGATGCTGTTCGCGCCGCGATTCCACTCCGAGTAATACTCCTCGTTTACTGTGTTGTTATCCACGTCTATCAGGTTGAAGCCAGCAGTAACGTTGGTGATGTCTGCCAGCGCCGCGATGGTGCCGATCGCTGTGACGTTGTTCAAGTCGTCTGTATACGTCAACGGCACCGAGTTTTTACCGCGACCTGTTGCCGGAATACGGAACTCGGAATAAGTCTTGCCCCACTCGCGCGTGGTGAAAATCAATGAGGCATTGTCGATAAACGCCCCAGCCGTCTTCACCTTGACCATGAACTGCATCGCAAGACCGTTGGCCTCGTCCGGGTTAATGCCGTTGAAGCTCTCGCCGCTCGGCGTGTTGTTCCAGAACTTGTTGGTCAGCACCACGTTGTTCTGTATGACGTTCACTACTGCGCCACGGTTGGCAATGATCGAGATGCCGTCGTAGATCGCCTCGGACCCACCAGTACCCTGAATGATCGAACCGCCGTAGATGAACTCGGAAGCTGGTGTCGTGTAAGCGTCGTCCAGCTCGAACCCATTCAGCAACTGGATGATAGTCTCAAACTTCTTGTCGGTCGGATTCAGAACCGTGATGTCGATGAAGTCATCTGCAGACATTGTGCCGTCGTCAGCGCGGTCCTGCAGGAAGCGGTGAAGCTCCAGCACTGTGACATAGTTCGCCGCCGCATCGCCGTGAACACCTCCGACATAGCGGATCTTTTTGTCGCTACGAATTTCCCATTTGGTTGCGTCGAGTGCCATATATTTTTATTTTCTAATAATTTTTTCTTTTTCTAATAACAATACTTTTTTGATTCTGTCACATGGTTTTACATATAGTATACATGATAATTTGTAGTCTATAGTCTTTGGGTGTGGATATCCTCGCCATACTTTTTATTATGAATAGGTGTAGGTAGTACGCAAACTCCATTTTTTATCAGTAAGTTCCGTACCATCGGCCCAGGTGATACTAATAGTGCCAAGGGTAGAACTGTCGATCTTTTTTATACGCCATCCCACGACATCAATTGCTGTCCCAGCTTGCGCTTCCCCCAAATAATCGATGTCACCAACCGTTTCAAGGCGAAGGGCAAATTGAACACCGCCAAGAGCAATTTTTGATAGCGTTGTCTCTGTTGAAGCTGCCGTCGGCAGAACCGAATCCTTGACATCGACATAAACATGTCGGGTGGTATCATCTACCCGACCGCTTTTGGCCACATCTCCCGAATCACTAAAACTACTAGAGCCACTGGGCTGAGAAGTAACTTTGACTTGCAAAGACCCGGTATCAAAAGTTAAATCTGAAGTCTTAAGTAGTGACGAAACAGTTTCTTCAGTAGCGGGATTTATTCTAGTATTAGAATCGTCTTTCAGCCCCACTACGTTAGAAGTCGGAGTACTGCCGGCAACATATGCATCCACCGCTTTTGGAAATAAAACAGTAGCGGCAAGACCAAGCCCGGTAGCCCCTGCAACTTTCAAAAACGTTCTTTTGTTGTTATCAATTTTGTTTTCTAACGTTGTCTCTTCTTTTTTGACGAATTTTTCTTTTCTAAAGATTCCATCCACCTGGGGACGCGATGGCGCGCGAGAATAAGCTACTTTTTTAGAAGTTTCCGCTGAAAAAGAACCCGGTTTATTTTTTTTACCAAACCCAAACATGGGTGTATATTAATTTTAACTATATTGGAACATTTAAGCAATTAAAAAAGTGGGGAGTAAAATGAAAGTGGCAGGGGGGCAAGGAATGTAAATTTACGAAGCAGAAAAGGCGTTCCGCAAGATGACGAAAAATCTTTGAGTTTAACTGCGGGGGAGGCTATCCGGATTCGAACCGGAGATAAAAGCTCCACAAGCTTCTGTGTTACCACTACACCATAGCCTCCATATTATAAGGAGTCTAACAAAAAACCCCGTAAAAGCCAATGGATTTAAATATTTTTATGATTGGTGTAAAATGAGTCCGTATATGAGTAAAATCATCGGCAAAAAATTCTTTGACCGAAAAACGCTGACCGTGGCCAGAAATTTGGCCGGGCAATATCTGGTGAGAAAAATCGGCAAAAAAATAATTCGGGAGAGAATTACCGAGGTGGAGGCCTATGTGGGTCCGCAGGACTTGGCCTGCCATGCCTCGCGTGGTCGGACCCCAAGGACCGAAACTATGTTCTGCCCCGCGGGGACTATTTACGTGTATTTTGTCTACGGGATGCACTATATGCTTAACATTGTGACCGAAGGCGAGGGCTACCCGGCCGCTGTCCTCATCCGGGGCACCGAAAATTTCAAAGGGCCGGGAGTGCTGACCCGCGAACTCCGAATTGACAAAAAATTAAACGGCAAAAAAGTCTCGCGCGCCTCCGGTCTTTGGTTAGAATACTCCGAAAAAATATCAGGTTTGAAAAAGAAAATAAAAAGTTCGCCACGTATTGGGGTCAACTACGCCGGGCCGATTTGGTCCCAGAAAAAATATCGGTTTACTATTGATTAGTAAAATTTAATCACAACATAGAACTACGGCAAGCCCAGCAGTTTATTTAAATCCCCTCTAAAATTTTCCATGTGCGCGGGGGGAGACTTGCACTCCCACGCCCTAAACGGGCACAAGAACCTCAATCTTGCTCGGCTACTAAGTTACGACACCCGCGCATATTGTCAATTATAACAAACTGAATTATTCAGTCCCTTTTACTTCTTCTGTTGCTTCTTCGGCCTCCGCCACATTGGCCACCGAGCGCATTTTGCGGCGAACGTCTTTAACCGCCTTGGTGCGAATGTAGTAAAGCTTGGACCGGCGAGCGCGAGCCTTTTTAGTTACCTCAATTTTATCTATCATCGGAGAATGCAATGGAAAAATTCTTTCTACTCCTACTCCAGAAGCTATCTTTCTGACTGTAAAAGTCGCGCCTATCTCGCCACCGTGCTTTCTAGCAAGTACTACTCCTTCAAAAGACTGCAGGCGAAACTTGAAGGTTTTTTCACTTTTTTTATTGGCTTTAGTCGATATTTTTTCTTCCGCAATCTTGCTCCACACACGCACTGTATCCCCAGCCCTAAAAGACAGAGCCCTGCGAGCTTCCATGTCTACCGGACTTAATTTTATTTTGTTTGTTATATTGCTCATCTTAGTAAAAACACTTTATCATAAAAGGTTTTTTTAGGCAAACAGAAGAAATTTAGCATTTACCTGCGACCGCTAGTAAATGCTAAACTGGTTAACGAAAGGTTGGCTAATCTTTATATAAATTCCTGCTGGTAGCATTTTACGCAGTACACAATC
>MFVV01000034.1:4843-6318 GCA_001786225.1 Candidatus Nomurabacteria bacterium RIFCSPLOWO2_12_FULL_46_14
TAATGCATCCCCGGTTTGTTCATTCGAGTAAACCTTCTATCTTCCCGGCATTTCGGGCATTCGTGCGGTACCGGTAGTCCCATTTTGCGAAGCAAGTTGAGCTCTCCTTTTACAATTCTATAACTTCGCTTGCAGGATGCGCACTCAATGATTTCATCAAAGATAGAATCAGTGGTTTCCGTTATGGTGTCGGGCAACTCATCCGCATTTATCGTCGCCGGAGGCGAAGGATTATTTTCATCGCTCCAAGAGTACCCTCCACTAAGCGCTTGCTCTTTTGTTTTCGGAAAAAAGCGCATGGCGTTAGATTTATTGTAGGGACACTTGTTGAACTCTAAAGGGAAAAATTCGCCATAGGTAAACTTCCGGCCCAATTTGTCCACAAAAGGCCTGGTAGTCATATCTTTAATAATCTTGGCTCTTAACTCTTCAAACTCCTCTCTTGGATATTCTTTGTTTAAAATACAATATTGTTTTCTTTTTAAATTAAAACAACCGAAGTTATTTTTACTGGCAATCGCCTGGAAGCAATACTGTGAATTGAAAGAATCGGGATAAGTGGATATGGAGAAAAAAATCTTATCCACCTTCTCCCCCACTACTGAAGATTCATAAATTTGAGTAGCGCCGTTGCCCCAGCCGGAATAATCCATTGAGTCCTTGGTAGAAGCCACGGTAATAAACTGGCAATATTTAGAGTTTTCCACCCAGTTTGCGATGTAACACTCTTTTGCGTTTTTGGAACGATACACATGCTCGCCGGTCACATTTAAGTTGAGTGAATTGCCGCTATATTCCCGATAGGGCTTAGTCAGCCAGAATTCATGGGCTTTCTTCTCGAGTTTTTGTAAATTCTGCCAGGAAGCTAAGCCCAGCTCCGCGATTTTCTGCTCATATTCCTCTTTTGAATACTTCACGTTGAAAATACAATATTTCTCACCTCGCAGATTAACGCACCCCACGCAATTAGTACAACCATAGCAATTGCGCGAGAACCATACATCTAAACAATCGTCACATTCATCCGAAAAAAATGTGCGGTAATTATTGATAAAACCGATAGAGCCGTAGCATAATTCTGAATCCCAGCCTCGCAGACAGTCAGAGCTCCATTTCAATCCATTTAAAATTGACGAATAATACACATTATCACAGTAATCCGCCCAAAATACCAAATAGCAATTCTTAGACCAGCCGATGTCATTGGAATAATCGCAGTTTTTCAAAGTAGAATAAGTGGAGAGAAGAGCAACTCTCGGTGTTTTTAAAGAAAGCTCCAACATCTGCTCCCAGAATGAACGTGTCGGGTCATAATCCATTGCGTATTCTGTACCATCCCAATCATCTGCCCACCAGCAGGGCGAACAATAAACAGTTAGCTTCTGTTCCGGTGCATATACTGACATGGTTTTTTGGCCGCATTTGTCGCAGTTTCGCCAATTTAGATTCCAGGTATTTTGGAAAGAAAGCCGCCG
>MFVV01000035.1:0-6613 GCA_001786225.1 Candidatus Nomurabacteria bacterium RIFCSPLOWO2_12_FULL_46_14
TTTTCATTATAGCTTTGGCATGAATATAAAAAAACATTGACAATATGTTTATGATATGCTATGCTTTTAACATCATTCTCATCTATATACATATTGGGAGTGACCCCATTATGTACACACGCTATTCGGGCAGTCCGAGCAAATTCGGGCGCCGCGCGCCGTCCTTTAGAGGCAGGCCTCGTTTTCAAAAAAATAATACTAAATTTGGCGGCCCACCCCGCCAGAGGCGGGGTGAACGCATAGATTTTTCGCGTTTCATTAAGAAAAATATTTACGTGGAGGAAAAGCCCTATGTTTCCGAACACACCTTTGCTGATTTTCCTTTTAATCCGCAACTTCATAAAAATATTACAAAGGCTGGATTTATTCATCCGCGACCAATCCAAGACCAAGCGATACCTTCTGTACTGAAAGGTCTGGATGTTTTCGGCATGGCCAATACGGGCACGGGCAAGACCGCCGCCTTTCTTCTGCCGTTGATTGAGAAGATTGCAAAGACTAAGGGCCAGGCAAAAAGAGAAATGGTGCTAATTATGGCTCCAACTCGCGAATTGGCTCTCCAAATAGAAAATGATTTTAAAAATCTAGCTTTTAGTTTTGGGATGTTTTCGGTGGCCTGCGTGGGAGGACTTCCGATAATGCGACAAATTGGTGAGATAAAAAGAGGAGTATCATTTGTTATAGGCACGCCTGGCAGACTGCGTGATTTAATTGACAGAAAAGTTTTAGATTTATCTACTTGCCACTCTGTGGTGCTGGATGAAGCGGACCGAATGTTGGATATGGGATTCCGCGATGACATGGTTTATATAATCGGTAAAACTAACAAAGAACGCCAGACACTATTTTTCTCGGCCACGCTTTCGTCGGAAATAAAAAAACTAACGGCGCAATATCTCAAAGACCCGGTTTTTATTTCGGTCATATCCGGTGAAACGGCCAAGAATATAGACCAAGATGTGGTTCGCGCCAGAACCAAAGAAGAAAAATTGGAAAAGCTCCATGAGGTTCTCAAAAAAGGCCTGCCCACCGAAGAGGGGAGCAGTCGGCAAATGAAAACGCTAATTTTCCGAGAGATGAAACACAGCGTGGATACTCTCGCTAAGGAGCTAGGAGAGAAAGGATTTAAGGTGGGCGGTATCCACGGAGACAAAAGAAGCCGGGAACGCATTCGCATACTAGATTCCTTTAAAAAGGACCACATAAACATTCTCATCGCCACGGATGTGGCGGCGCGAGGTCTGGATATCCCGGATGTTACCCATGTCATCAATTACGACATCCCGCAGAATTACGAAACTTACGTGCACCGCATCGGCCGTACCGGCCGGTCTGGCAAAGCTGGCACCGCTCTTACTTTTGTGCCAGGGTAATGTATTAAGCTTTTTCTATGAGCCCAGCTTTTAGGAGAGTAACATAGGCGCCGTTTTTCTTCATTGTGCGGAGGCCTTGGGTGGAAACTTCTATGTTGATGGATTTGTTTAGCTCAGGGATAAAAATCCTCTTCTTTTGAAGATTTAAATATTTTCGTTTCTTGCCAGTAGGGTTGAATTTAGTAGCACGAGTCCTGTTTGAGTACCCGCCTCCCACTATTGAGCCCTTTTTTGTTATCGCGCATATTTTCGCCATATAGTGTTTCTCATGCTATCATAAACTAAAGAGAAATGCAATTTCTCTTATAATGAAAAGTTATGGACGCAACCAACGGCATTTTTTATATAGCGATACTGGTGATGTCGGTAGTGATTCACGAAATCTCTCACGGCTTTGTGGCGGAATATTTCGGCGACAGCACCGCTCGGCGGGCCGGGCGTCTGACCTTAAATCCTCTCCCGCACTTGGACCTATTCGGTTCGGTTATCGTACCCCTCCTGCTTATTGTCTCCCACGCGGGTTTTGTCATCGGCTGGGCCAAACCGGTACCGTATAATCCAGATAATTTAAGCAACCGCAAATGGGGTACGGTGGCGGTCGCCTCAGCCGGAGTTCTCGCCAACTTGCTGGTCGCCGCGATATTCGGCTTGCTTATCCGTTTCTCTGTCGCCTATAATATTGCGGTGCCGGAGGGTTTTGCCTTCATAACTTCAGCTGTGGTCATAGTTAATTTGGCCCTGGCCATTTTCAACCTTGTGCCGATTCCTCCGCTTGACGGCTCCAAAATTCTTTTCTCCCTACTACCGGCCTCCTTCTATAACTTCATCGCATTTATGGAGCAGTGGGCATTATTCTTCATCATAATATTTATTTTCTACTTTGTGGATTATTTGAGCCCGATTTTGTTATATATATTTAAGTTCTTGACCGGGCTTGCGTTTTAGCCCCCTAAATAGTATTATTTGCGGAGTCCTTAGGGGCTATTTTGTTTAGTTATGCCTACCATCAACCAATTAATAAAAAATAAGAGAACCAAAACCCGCTCCAAATCCAAAGCGGTGGCGTTGGCACGCGGGTTTAATGTCCTTAAAAACCGCCCGGTTTTCTACCCGTCGCCTTTCAAACGGGGAGTTTGCACTAAAGTTTCCACCACCACCCCTAAAAAACCCAATTCTGCCCTCCGCAAAATTGCCCGAGTACGGCTGACCAATGGCATGGAAGTCACCGCCTATATCCCCGGCGAAGGCCATAATCTGCAGGAGCACTCCATTGTCATGCTCCGCGGCGGCCGGGTCAAAGACCTAATCGGCGTCCGTTATCACGTGGTGCGTGGTGTCTTGGATACCCAGGGCGTGGAGAAGAGGCGCCAGGGGCGCTCGCTTTATGGTAATAAGAAACCCAAAGAAAGTAAAAAGTAAAAAGTAAAAAGTAAAAAGTAAAAAGTTATAAAGTTTATAAAGATGCGGAGAAAAATAAAAAATAAAAATATTACCGGGCCGGATTTTGTTTATAATTCCCAAAAGCTGGAAAAGTTTATCAACTACATTATGTGGTCCGGTAAAAAAGAAACCAGCCGCAAGGTGGTTTATAAAGCCTTTGAGATAATCAAAGAGAAAACCGGCAACCCCAATCCGCTGGAAGTTTTTGACCTGGCACTCAAGAATGCCGGTCCCTTAACCGAAGTACGTTCCAAAAGAATCGGCGGCGCTAACTATCAGGTGCCAAAAGAAGTGCGGCCGGAGCGGCGCCTGGCTCTCTCTATGCGCTGGATAAGGGACGCGGCCAGAGGAGGCAAAGGCAAACCGATGCATTTGAAATTGGCAGATGAATTAATCGCGGCTTCCAAGAACGAAGGTTCCGCTGTCAAGAAAAAAGAAGATACGCACAAAATGGCTGAAGCCAACAAAGCCTTCGCGCATTTTGCTTGGTAGTGTAAACATATGGAACGAGATTACCCTCTAGAAAAAGTAAGAAATTTTGGAATTATTGCGCACATTGACGCAGGCAAGACCACCACGACTGAGCGTGTGCTTTTTTATACTGGAGTATCCCATAAAATCGGTGAGGTGCATGAAGGCGATACTGTTATGGATTGGATGGAACAGGAGCGGGAGAGGGGCATCACCATCACTTCGGCGGCGACCACCTGCTTTTGGACGCCGACTTACGAGGACCTGAAAGATAAAACCAAAAAAAATCGTTTCAATATCATTGACACGCCAGGTCACATTGATTTTACCGTAGAGGTAAAGCGTTCCTTGCGCGTTCTAGACGGAGCAGTAGTGGTGTTTGACGGCGTGGCCGGCGTGGAGCCCCAGTCGGAAACTAACTGGCGGTACGCGGACGAAGCCAAGGTGCCTCGCGTTTGCCTGATCAACAAACTGGACCGAACCGGGGCTTCTTTTGAGCATTCCTTTAGCACTATTTTAGACAGACTAAGCCGAAACGCGGTGCGCATGCAGATCCCAATAGGGCTGGAAGACAAGTTTGAAGGCGTGGTAGACCTGCTTCGGATGAAGGCCTATTATTTTGAAGGCGAGATGGGCAATTTGGTGGTAGAAAAAGACTTGTCTGCGCAGGCAGGAATTCCAGAGAATGTCATAAAAGATGCGGAAAAATATCATTCTGAATTAGTGGAAAAAATAGTGGAAACAGACGACACCCTTATGACTGAATATTTGGAGGGCATGGTTCCCAACATAGATACTCTGAAAAAGACTTTACGGCGAGCCGTAATTGCTAATAAAATTTTCCCAGTACTCTGCGGCAGTGCTCTCAAAAACAAAGGCGTCCAGCTGGTGCTCGACGCGGTGGTGGATTATCTGCCGTCGCCACTGGATATTCCTCCCGTCCAGGGCATAACCGAAAATACTGAAGAGCACATTGAGAGGCACACTTCTGACCAGGAACCTTTTGCGGCCCTGGCTTTCAAAGTGGCTACCGACCCTTTTGTTGGCCAGTTGATTTTCTTCCGTGTCTATTCCGGAACTTTGTCCGCCGGCAGTTATGTCTATAATCCGAGAACTCGAAATAAAGAGCGCATCGGGCGGATTCTGCGAATGCACGCCAACGACCGGGAGGAAGTTAAAAAAGTTTTTGCCGGGGAAATTGCCGCGGCGGTGGGGCTTAAAGATACCATAACTTCAGACACTCTTTGCGACGAGAATCATCCGATAATTCTAGACCGGATTGTCTTCCCCGAACCGGTTATTTCGCTTCGCATCGAACCAAAGACGAAGGCTGACCAAGAAAAAATGGGTATGGCGCTCAATCGTCTAGCACAAGAAGACCCTACTTTCAAAGTATCAACTGATCAAGAAACTGGCGAAACAATTATCGCTGGCATGGGCGAATTGCATCTGGAAATCATCGTGGACCGGATGAAGAGGGAATTCACCGTGGAAGCCAATGTAGGCAAACCACAAGTGGCATATCGTGAGACTATTAATGGTAGCGCTGAAGCCGAAGGCAAATATATCAAGCAGTCCGGCGGGCGCGGCAATTATGGCCATGTGAGAATCAAGGTTAAGCCCATGGAAGCGCTGACCAAAGAAGAGCTGGAAGACTTGCCTAAAAACACCAAACGTTCCCAAGGATTTGAGTTCGTGAATTCTATCAAGGGCGGAGTTATCCCCCAGGAATATATTCCCGCCTGCGAGAAGGGCTTCCGCGAAGGCCTGGACCGCGGCATCGTGGCCGGATTCAAGATGGTCAATGTCTCCGTGGATTTATGGGACGGCTCTTATCACGAAGTGGACTCAAACGAAATGGCTTTCAAAATCGCTTCTTCTATGGCCGTGCAAGATGCCTGTAGACGCGCCAATCCGGTCATCTTGGAGCCGATGATGAAAGTAGAAGTAGTTACTCCAGATAAATTTATGGGAGACGTAACAGGAAATCTTTCTTCCAAGCGAGCTTTAATAGAAGGTATGGATGACCGAGGAATGAATAAAGTTATTCGCGCAATCGTGCCTCTATCTGAAATGTTCGGTTACATGACCGGCCTGCGTTCTATGACCGAAGGCCGCGCTTCTTTCACCATGGAATTCCTCCGCTACGACATCGTGCCCTCTAATGTGGCAGAGATTATAATCTCGGCGAGGAAATAAAGCTTAAATAAGTTTTTCACTTCTTTCTATACAGGACCTCTACATAGGTCTTTTGCCTGTGCATAACTTTACTTGCTAAAAGTATGCGGGGAGGGGTACTATTAGGATATTACTCGTTAATTTAAATATAAAATTTTATGGGGAAGGAATCATTTGGTGGGGAAAGAATAGATAACCCAAGGAGTTCTGAAAGAGAACCAGGATCAGCTAATAGAGTTTCAATATTTAGAACTCTTGCTGAAGCTGCAAGATCATTGCCCCCAGAAGCAATATATACCGGTGAATTATCTAGGCTACTAAAATTTGAAGAAAGTAGGCCAGTAACTAATGCTGAGGCGGTAGAAATGTTTACTGAAATGGCTGAGAGCTAGGAGAAAGAAAGTAAAAAATTTTGCATAAATGATGGGAAATACTGCATAAATAAATTTAGAAAACAAAAACCGCCTCCGGGCGGTTTTTGTTTTCGGGTGTTTTTTGGTAAGATCAATGCATGCTTACACCTTTCTACGACCCAAAAAAAACTTACGAAGAAAACTTTGAACAAGGGCCTTTTGGAGCTTTTGCTCCGACGTTCGTAAGCGAAGTCGGAGCCCCGACCACTGAGGGCGTCGGGGCTGATTCTCTACTTGAGCAAGGGGAGTCCTTGCTCAAGTATGACTTTTTGGGATTTAAGGTAAATTCTCCTTTTGGAATTCCGGCAGGACCGCTCCTAAACAGCAATTTTTGCAAAGGTGCGTTTGGGCAGGGCTTTGATATTTGTGTCTATAAGACTGTGCGCTCCGGCATTTTTCCTTGCCATCCATGGCCCAATGTTTTGGCGGTGAAAGTGGAAGGGGATTTAACTTATGAGAAAGCGCAAGAAAAATTAATTGCAGACAATAATTATACCGAACCAGTTTCCATTACCAACTCTTTTGGCGTGCCATCGCGCGCGCCAGCGGTTTGGCAGGAAGATGTAAGAAAAGCGATTTCGTATGAAGGAGACGGGCAAGTGCTAGTGCTCTCTTTCATGGGTACAGTACACGAACACCAAACCCCGGAAGAATTTGTAGCAGACTATACACTCACTGCTAGACTTGCAAAAGAAACTGGGGCAAAAGTTCTTGAAACAAATCTTTCTTGCCCGAATA
>MFVV01000035.1:6639-31687 GCA_001786225.1 Candidatus Nomurabacteria bacterium RIFCSPLOWO2_12_FULL_46_14
TAGGGAACGAAGGACTGGTGTGCTACGACTTGGATATGACAGAAAAAGTCTGCAAGGCGATTAGGAAAGAAATCGGAGATACTCCGCTCATTCTCAAAGTTGGCTATTACAAAAACTATGAGGATATAAAAAGATTGACGAAAATTACTGAAAAATATGCGCAGGCAGTTTCTGCCATCAACACAATTCCGGCTGTAGTTGTAGATAAAGATGGCAACCAAGCTCTCCCGGGGAAGAACCGCTTGAGGTCCGGAGTCTGTGGCGCATCTATAAAATGGGCAGGTCTTGAAATGACCAAGAAATTCAAAGAAGTGCGAGACGGCATGGGAGGGAAGTTTAAAATTATAGGTGTGGGAGGAGTAACTACAGTAGATGATTTCTTTGAATATCAAAATGCTGGCGCGGACTTTGTGATGTCTGCAACCGGAGCGATGTGGAACCCTTACCTTGCAAGGGAGATAAAAGAAAGGTTAAGATAAGGTTATGGAAAAAGAAGCTTTAGAAATTCTGGAAAAAGTCGGCGCGGTGAACCGAGATAGTCACTTTGTTGGCACCTCCGGCAGGCACATGTCTATCTATGTCATCAAAGATAAATTACTACAGCATCCCGCTGAAACTTTTAGAGTTACGGAACTTTTAGCCCAAAAACACAGAGACTTAGATGTGGAAGTCATCGCCGCGCCCGTCATTGGGGGAATAATTCTGGGACATTTAACGGCATATCATTTGTCTAAATTAAACAATAAAGAAATTTTGAGCGTCTACGCGGAGAAAACAGAAAACGGCGAAGGCCCGATGGTTTTCAAGAGAGGATATGAGGATATTATCAAAGGTAAAAAAGTTTTAATCATTGATGATACGGTAGCCACGGGATTTTCAGTACACAAAATGATCAACGCAGTGCGAAATTACGGAGGCAGGATAGTAGCCATGGGGGTTATCGACAACAGAGTACCCGATAAGGTAAATACTGCGATTTTAGAGTTACCATTCTCTTGGCTATGCGAAATCCCAGCGGAAACTTACGATGAAAAAGATTGTCCTTTGTGTAAAACTGGAATTCCCATAAATACACAAATTGGACATGGAAAAAAATTTTTAGAAGAAAAAAATAAACCCTATGATTAATAATAAGAAAATTATTCTTGCGCTAGATGAAATACGAAATCTTGAGGAGGCAATTGCGTTGGTGAAAAAAGTAGGGCACTTGGTTTATGCTGTAAAAATTCACAACCTCTATGATAAGTTCGG
This sequence comes from Candidatus Nomurabacteria bacterium RIFCSPLOWO2_12_FULL_46_14, assembly GCA_001786225.1. Lineage (GTDB taxonomy): Bacteria > Patescibacteriota > Minisyncoccia > Phycocordibacterales > UBA9973 > UBA9973. Next base: position 7,891 of record MFVV01000035.1, read on the forward strand.
GCCAGATGTTGTGCGTCTTTTGAAAGAAGCCGGCGCGGAAAAAGTTTGGGTTGATTTTAAGCTTTATGATATTCCAAATACTGGTAAACTTCGCGCCGAAAGCATTACCGCGGACATAATCACTGTTCATGCATCGGGTGGAGTTAAAATGATGCAGGAAATAGTAGCTTCGGGAAAAGAAATTTTTGCTGTAACTGCTCTAACTTCCTTTTCATCTTCCGAAGTGCAACAAATTTACAATAAAGACTTAAATGATGTAGTGCTAACTCTAGCTAGACTGGCCAAAGAAGCGGGAGTTCTCGGGATTGTTTGTTCTCCAAGAGAGGTGAAAATGCTAAGAGAAAATCCTGAATTTAAAGATTTGATGCTAATAGTTCCAGGTATCCGCTCTGCGGGCGTAGATATAAATGACCAAAGTAGAACCAGCACTCCGCTTGAGGCATTAAAAAATGGAGCTGATTATTTAGTTATTGGAAGACAAATCACTAAAGCAGACGATCCCGTTAAAGCTCTTTTAAATATATTCATCGCCGAGTAACCTTCCCCTTTCCATATTCATATTTGTGATTTTATAATAAGTTGAAAAAAATAGCCATTATTGCTATAATCTTCTGATGACAGAACAGCAACCACCGATACCTTCTGTTCCTGCCAATTCGCCAGAAGAAAATGAGCAACTAAATTTAAGAGTTCTTTTAGCCGAGGACTATGCACCAACTCTAGCAATGTCTGCTCGTGCCTTAAGGCGCAAGGGTTGCACTGTATTTGAAGCAAAAAATGGACAATTAGCCTTAGACCAACTCAAAGCAAATCCTGGAGGATACGATATTGTTATTTCTGATTACAATATGCCAGGAAAGAATGGGATAGAACTGCTTACTGAAATTCGCAACGACGATAGATTAAAAAATTTGCCAATGTTGATAGTTACAGGAAATACTATTCAAGATGGGATAGATATAGATATAAAAGCTTTGGGCGGCACATTTTTATCTAAGCCCTACGAAAGGAAAGATTATTTCGCAGCGATACGAAGGACAGTTCAAGGTAGTGCATCCTAAATAACAAAGATTCAAACTAATTTTAAGGGTTTGACAATTGTCTACAATTTGTTAGTATGTAAATAACTGCACTTTTGGCAGTTTTTCTATTGCTTTTTTGGCAATTATTATTAATGTCGCCCATAGTGGCGGAAAAGTTAGTAATTAAGCCTTAGTGACTGGTTCTCGTACACTAAGTTTTGGTTATTAATCGAAAAAATATGGCAGAAGAATTTAAAAGAGATAAGCCGCACGTAAATGTAGGCACTATCGGACATGTGGACCACGGCAAGACTACCTTGACCGCGGCTATTCTCCACGTGCTCAATATGGCCGGCAAGCAGGTTCGGCTCCGCGGCGTGGACCAGATTGACAACGCGCCCGAGGAAAAAGCTCGCGGCATTACCATTAATATTTCTCATAACGAATACTCCACAGATGCGCGCCACTACGCGCACATTGACGCTCCCGGCCACGCCGACTACATCAAAAACATGATTACCGGCGCCGCGCAGATGGACGGAGCTATTCTGGTGGTCGCGGCCACTGACGGCGCAATGCCTCAAACCCGCGAACATGTTCTGCTGGCGAGACAAGTTGGCGTGCCCAAAATTATAGTCTTTCTCAATAAGTGCGATATGGTGGAGGACAAAGACATGATTGACCTGGTAGAAGAGGAAATCCGGGAACTTCTAACCAAGCAGAATTTTGATGGCGCAAACGCGCCAGTTATTCGGGGTTCCGCTCTCAAGGCCCTGGAAGCCAAGTCTCTGGATGACGAATGGGCCAAGAAGATATTGGAACTGACCAATGCTCTAGACACCTATATTCCCGTGCCAATTCGAGACATCGCCAAACCATTCCTCATGCCGGTGGAAGATATCTTCTCCATTGAAGGCCGGGGCACGGTAGTCACCGGCAAAATTGAAAGGGGGGTAGTCAAAGTGGGCGAAGAAATTGAAATTGTCGGCATCAAGCCCAATCAGAAGACCACGGTGACGGGCATTGAAATGTTCAACAAGAATCTTCAGGAGGGCATGGCCGGAGACAATGCTGGCGTTCTGCTCCGGGGACTCAAAAAGGAAGATGTGACTCGCGGTCAGGTCTTGTCCAAGCCGGGTACGGTGACGCCACATGATAATTTTGCCGCGGAAATATACGTCCTCAAGAAAGAAGAGGGCGGGCGGCACACGCCTTTCTTTAAAGGCTATAAACCTCAATTCTACATTCGCACCACGGATGTAACCGGAGAGGTCACCCTGCCGGAGGGCACAGAAATGGCTATGCCCGGAGACACCGTCAAAATAACAGCCAAACTGGTCACTCCCGTTGCTCTGGAAGAACAGCAAAGATTCGCCATTCGGGAAGGAGGCAAGACTGTCGGCGCCGGAGTGGTTACAAAAATTTTGGGTTAATTTATGAAATCCGGTTCACCAAAAGCCGTCCCCAAACGGGCCAAGAGCACTAAGCCGACGGCGGTGAAAAAAACCGTCCGAGGTGGCGCGCCCGCCCGCGCAGGCGGGGAAGAAGGCCGGGTAATTTTGCGCATCCGGGTGCGGGCCTACGAAAGCAAAATTCTGGACGCCTCCGTCAAGCAGATAGTGGACACCGCCAGGCGCTATGACGCCAATATCATCGGGCCAGTACCCCTGCCGACGGAGATAAAGAAATACACTGTCAATCGGGCGTCCTTTATCTATAAAAACACCCGGGAGCAATTTGAAATCCGGGTGCATAAGCGCTTAATTGACATCATTAATCCGAATCAGAAAACCATTGAATCCCTGACTAACCTGTCTTTGCCCTCCGGCGTGGATATTGACGTTAAGATGTTGTAAAAGCGATGAAATTTCTACTTGGGAAAAAAGAAAATATGACGCAATATTTCCGGGAAGACGGCCGAGTCGTGCCAGCGACCATTGTTTCCGCGCCGCCTGCTACCGTGACCCGTGTTTTTAAAAAAGAAAAAGACGGTTACGACGCGGTGCAAATAAGTTTTAGCTCCGGCAGGCAGAAGAAAATTAAGGAATTCCGATTGAAACCCGGCAGTAAAAGCGGGGTTAAGGAAGGGGAATCTATTGATGTTTCTGTTTTCGCCCCCGGGGACAAGCTTCAGGTATCCAGTATTTCCAAGGGCAAGGGCTTCCAGGGCGTGGTCAAACGCCATGGCTTCCGGGGTGGCCCCCGCACTCATGGCCAGAAACATTCCGAGCGAGAGCCCGGCTCCATCGGTGGCGGTTTGCGCACCCGGGTGCCTCGCGGTATGAGGATGGCCGGCCGCATGGGCGGCGACCGGATAACCCAGAAGAATCTGGAAGTTATTTTAATAGACAAAGAAAACAATCTGGTCTTTATAAAGGGAGCGGTTGCCGGACGTCGTGGCACTCTGGTGGAGATGAGGGGATAGCAAATTAGGCTCTAGGCATTAGGCGTTAGCAAATCAAAAAAGCTAGAGCCTAGTGCCTAAGGCCTAAAGCCTTGAATTATTATGCAGGCAATAATTTACAATCAGAAAGGAAATGAAGCTGGGAAAATAGAACTTCCGGCAAAAGTTTTCGCGGCCAAGTGGCGGGCGGATTTGGTGCATCAGGTGGTGGAAGGCATGCGGAGCAACTCGCGAGCGGGGACGGCGGATGCCAAAGGCCGAGGCGAAGTGCGCGGCGGCGGCAAGAAGCCCTGGAAGCAAAAAGGTACCGGCCGGGCCAGGCACGGCTCCAGCCGTTCGCCCATTTGGGTCGGCGGAGGCGTGACTCATGGGCCCCTCCGGGAGAAAAATTATCAGAAGAAAATTTCAAAAAAAATGCGTGTGCAAGCGCTCTTTTCCGTCCTCTCTCGCAAATTCAAAGACAACGAAATATTGTTTGTGGATTCCCTACAGCCTGTTGAAATAAAAACCAGCCTGGCCGAAGAGATAGTGAAAAATCTGACCAAGGCCGGCGGCTGGGCTCCCATCTACAAGCCCCAAAAGCCGAGGATTCTTGCGGCCCTGTCGGAGAAAAACAATAAAACCGAAAAAAGTTTCAGAAACTTGTCTGCCTTGCAAATAGCTTTACTGCGAAATCTTAACCCCATGGAAGTCCTGAATTATAAATATCTATTGATAGAAAATCCCGGAGAAAGCGTAAAATTTTTAGAAAGCCGAAATTAGAATATGAAGACGATAATCAAAAATCCGCGAATCACTGAAAAGGCGTCCAACGCGCTCGCGCATAATGTTTATATTTTTGACATTGGCCAAGCCGCCGGCAAGATTGAAATAAAAAAAGAGATTATGAGAATTTACAAAGTGGAGCCCGTTAAGATAAACATCCTGCCTATTCCTAGGAAAAGTGTTTTTTTGAAGGGGCGCAAGGGTACGAAAGCCGGCGGCAAAAAAGCGCTGGTGTATTTGAAAAAAGGAGATAAAATAGAATTTATTTAAATTATGAAAAAATACAATCCGACAACTAAATCCAGACGACAGATGACCAATGTGAAATACCGCGGTGTTTTGACGGGGTCCCAGCCAGCCAAATCTCTTACCTATGGGCAAACCCGCCGAGTAGGCCGGAACAATCAAGGGCGGATTACCGTGCGCCATAAGGGCGGCGGCCACAAGCGGCTCCTGCGGGAGATTGATTTTTTCTATGACAAAAAGGATATTTCGGCCAAGATAACCACTGTGGAATACGACCCGAATCGTTCTGCTTTCATCGGACTCGCGGTTTATCGGGACGGGGAAAAGAGGTACGTAGTGTTGCCAAAAGATGTGCCCCCCGGTCACATTTTTGTCGTCTCTGAGAAAGCCCCGCTCGCTCCCGGCAATAGATTGCCGCTTAAAAATATTCCAGTGGGCACTTTTGTTTATAATATTGAAATTAAAGAAAAAGGCGGCGCCAAAATCGCGCGCTCCGCGGGAATTTTCGCCCAAGTGGTGGCCAACGCCGAGGGCTATACCAACATCAAAATGCCTTCTACCGAAATCCGAAAAATAAACGAGAATTGCTGGGCTTCCGTGGGCGCGGTTTCTAATGAGGAACATCATTTGGAGAATTACGGCAAAGCGGGCCGGAGCCGCTGGAAGGGTATCCGCCCGACCGTCCGCGGCACCGCTATGAACCCGGTGGACCATCCCTACGGCGGTGGCGAAGGCCGGCAGGGCCGGGGTACTCGCCGACCCAAAACACTATGGGGCAAAATTACCGGTGGCCGCAAAACTCGCACCCCCAAAAAATACTCCAATGTGTTTATAGTGTCTCGGCGAAAAACTGGTAAGAATAAGTAGTTTTTAGTTTTCCACTTTTGGTTTGATTTGGTTTCCCCGGGCTGTATAATATAGATATGAAAGAATTTATACCAGGTCAAAAAGAAGATAAAGGTGGCGTTCAGCTGGAACTGGAGTTAGAAGAAGAGGATTACTCTCATCTTGTTCCTGTTCTCGATTCCAACCCTGATTTTGAAAAAGATATTAAAAAAAGCCCAAAACCCGAAGAACCCAAAGAACCCAATTCGGGAAACAAAATTTGACATTAAGCTTAAATTTGTTAGTATATTTCAAGGCTCAAGGGAGCCCTTTTATTGTATTTTTCTATGACCAGATCGCTTAAAAAGGGAATGTATGTGGACGAGCGGCTACTTAAGAAACTAGCCGGCAAAAATCCATTACAAACTCCCATGATTAAAACCTGGGCTCGGGCTAGCGTCATTTCTCCGGAAATGCTCGGTTTTACCTTTGGCGTTTATAACGGCAAAACTCATATTGAATTTCTGGTGACGGAGGATATGGTGGGCCACAAGCTGGGCGAATTTTCTCCGACCAGGAAGTTCATCAAGCATGGCGGTAAGATGCAGAAAGAGCTGGAACAGAAAAAGAAAGAAACGGAGATAGCCCAAGCCAAAGCGGCCACTGCCGCATCCGCCGACGCCAGCGCAAGCAAAAAATAGCCTAATTTACTTTATGAATTTATAACTTTATGCGAGCATTTTTAAAAAATTACAGACAATCGCCGCGGAAAGTCCGCCTGGTGGCAAATATGTTGCGAGGGCGGAACGCGGCCGAGGCGGAGAGCCAGCTTGATTTTTTGGCCAAGAGAGCCGGCGGCCCCCTGAAAAAGCTTTTACACAGCGCCGTTCATGCGGCTGGCCAAAGCGGAATCGCCAAAGAGAATTTGTTCATCAAAGAAATACGAGTGGACAAAGGTCCCACTTACAAGCGGATGATGCCCGCAGCTATGGGCTCGGCGCATCGCATCAACAAGAGGACCAGCCGCATCACACTTCTTCTGGGAGAACAAGCAGTTAAAAGTGTAAAGTCTCCGCCAAAGGCGGATCAGCCTCGGGCTGAGAAAAAGAAAGTTAAATAATTTTATGTCCAAAATAGTCCATCCATACGCGCATCGGCTGATAATTTTAAGAGACTGGAAGTCCCGCTGGTTTGCCGACCCCAAAAAATACGGCGAATATCTTCGCGGCGACGTGCTGATTCGGGAATATCTGGAAAAGAAATTGCGCGGCATGTACGTCTCCGCCATTGAAATTGAAAGAAGTCAAAAAATGACCCGTTTTATCATCAAGACTTCTCGGCCGGGTCTAATTATCGGCCGAAGCGGCGAAGGCGCGACTCGTCTCAAGGCGGATATTCTCCAAAAAATGGCCAAGCTTAAACTGCTCCGCCCGGAAGATTTTAAGCTGGAAATAGCGGAAGTTGGCAATCCGGAAGCCGATGCCGCCATCGTTGCCTATATGGTCGCGGAAGGCTTGGAAAAGAGAATGCCTTATCGTCGGGTAATCAAACAAACCATAGAGAAGGTAATGTCGGCGCATGGCGTAGAAGGGGCGCGGATTGTTCTCTCCGGCCGCCTGGGCGGAGCCGAGATTGCCCGGACCGAGGAGCTCAAACGCGGCTCTATCCCGCTCCAGACCTTCCGGGCGGATATTGACTTCAAGCGCGAGCGGGCGGTCCTGCCTTACGGCACTATCGGCGTAAAAGTTTGGATTTATCGCGGGAAGATTTTTAATGAAAAAAAGAAAGCCAGTTAATTTTTTAATCAATCATGCTTTTACCCAAAAAAGTAAAATTCAGAAAATGGCAGACCGGGCGTTCCAATCCCAAAAAGACGTCCCCGGCCACTCGTGGCACCAAGCTGGCCTTCGGCTCTTTCGGCCTTAAGGCCGAGTCAGAAGGCCGAGTCCGGTCCAATCAGCTGGAATCGGCCCGCAAGAGACTCTCCCACACGCTGACCAAAGCCGGCAAGTACTGGATACGCATCTTCCCGGACAGGCCCTATACCCAGAAACCCGCGGAAGTCGGCATGGGTAAAGGCAAGGGCGACCCACAGGGCTACTGCTTTGCGGTTCTGCCCGGACGGATTATATTTGAAGTGGATGGCGTGGAGGAACATGTTGCTCGCGAGGCGTTGCGCAAAGCGGGTTCCAAACTGCCCCTGAAAGCCAAAGTTGTTTCTCGAATTTCTAAAGAATAATAAAATATTTACAATGACCCAACTTAAGAAAAAAGAAAATATAAAGAGTTTGTCCAAAGCGGAGCTAAAGAAAAAGCTTTCTGACCTCCGTGAGAACCTCCGGCAGAGCCATTTCAAAGGGGAGGGTGGCAAGTCCAAAGATGTCAAAGAAAGAGGCAAACTGAGAAAGGAAATCGCCCGAGTGCTGACCTCCATCAATCAAAATGAAAAATAAACAAATTTTAAAAGGCATAGTGGTTTCGGACAAGATGGATAAAACCGTGGTGGTTTCGGTGTCCCGTTTCGTCAAGCACAAAAAATACGGCAAATATTACAAGATAAGCAAAAAATACAAAGCGAACAACCCGGACAATAAATACAAAACAGGCGATAAGGTGGAGATAGTTTCCGTCCGGCCGATTTCCAAGGATAAAAGATTCGAAGTAACAAGGTCGGTTCTTGGGGAAACTTCTTAAGAACCGACCTTAAAAGATTATGATTCAACCGGAAACATTGGTAAAAATAACGGATAACGCGGGCGGCACCGTCGGTAAGGTTTTCAAGGTGCTGGGCTCTTCCAAGAAAAGGTACGCCAGCCTCGGCGAGCGGGTGATTATTTCCGTCAAGGTGGCCAGCCCTCGCAAGGCGGTCAAGAAAAAAGATGTGCTGGAAGCGGTTGTCGTCCGCACCCGGGAGGCCTATCGTCGACGAGACGGCTCTTATATCCGATTTGACGACAACGCGGTGGTGGTGCTGGAAAAGGGCAAACTGGACCCGAAGGCCGGCCGCGTTTTCGGTCCGATACCGCGGGAACTACAGGAAAAAGGTTATCAGAAAATTATTTCCCTGGCGCAGGAGGTGATATAAGTTAGAAAGTAGAAAGTAGAAAGTGGAAAGTAATAAACTTTTAAACATTATAACTTTACAAACATGAAAGTAAAAAAAGGAGACAATGTAATAATCATAGCTGGCAAAGACAAAGGCAAAGGCGGCAAGGTCGTTAAGGCTTTGCCTAAGCTGGAGAGAGTGGTGGTAGAGGGGCTCAATATTCTAAAAAAACACCAGCGGCCCCGCAAATCCGGCGAAAAGGGTTCGGTGATTAGTGTGGCTATGCCGCTTCATGTTTCCAATGTTAAGAAGATTTGAGTCGTGCAAAGCACATAACATATAGCATAACCCATGAAACATTTAACTGTAAAAGAAAAAGAAAATGAAGCGTTTGAAAAAATGAAGCCAGCGTTTCATTACAAAAACGCTATGGCCGCACCAAAGATGAAAAAAGCTGTGGTGAATGTAGGCACTGGCACAGCAATGAAAAAAGACAAGAACAAGAACGAGGCTATCGGAGATCGTCTGGCAAAAATTACTGGACAAAAAGTAGCCCTCCGTGGAGCCAAGCAGTCCATCGCTTCCTTTAAAATAAGGCAAGGAGACCCAGTCGGCATTGTCGTGACACTGCGGGGCAAGAGGATGTATGTCTTTCTGGACAAACTTCTCAATATCGGCCTGCCACGCACTAAAGATTTCCGGGGAGTAGACCGCAAGGCGGTGGACAATATCGGCAACTTAACTCTGGGCATCAAAGAGCATACCATTTTTCCGGAAACCGCCGATGAAGATATCAAAGACGTTTTCGGTATGTCTATAACTCTTGTTTCTACCGCTCGGAATCAAAAAGAAGGTCTGGCCTTCTTTGAGCTATTGGGAGTGCCTTTCAAAAAAGAATAAAAAAGGCGATTGACAATTTGATTGACTATTGAGGGGTTTTCTGCTAATATTTTGATGCTTTCAAGGCGTTGGCTGATCTGCGTTTCTCCTCCGACGCTCTGGGATAACCAGAGGATCGGAGAAAAAACGCACGATATCGTCATAGCCTGTAGGTTGTTTTTTAATTGTCCCGTTAAAAAATTATGGCAAAAACATCAGTCATAGCAAGAAGCAAAAAGAAACCGAAATTTAGCACCCGGCAAAAGAATCGGTGTTTTCGCTGTGGCCGGGGCAATGCTTACATGCGCGATTTCGGTATTTGCCGGATTTGCTTTAGAGAATTAGCAAACGAAGGGATGCTACCAGGGGTCAGAAAATCTTCTTGGTAATTTTTTTAAACGATGGATTCAATTTCTAACATGATAATAATGCTCAAGAATGCCGGAGAGAGGGGCAGGCCTTCCGTTTCCTTGCCGCATTCCAAGTTGAAGAATGCCATCTTGGAGTGTCTGAAAAAGGAAGGTTTTATTTCGGATTTTTACAAGAAGACCAAAAAAAATTATCCCGTTCTGGAAGTTGAACTTACCTATACGAACCAAAAGCCCAAAATACAGCATGCTGAACGGATTTCCAAGCAGTCCCGGAGAGTGTATTTGGGGGTCCGAGACATTCATAAAATCCGGGGCGGGGAGGGAATTTTGATTCTCTCCACGCCCAAGGGAATTTTATCCGGACGAGAGGCCCGGCGGGAACAGGTCGGCGGGGAAGCGCTGTTCAGACTTTGGTAGTCTGAACAAAGTAAAAAGTTATAAAGTTGAAAGTTTATAAAGAAAATTTATGTCCAGAATAGGAAAACAAGAAATACAAATACCAGCCGGAGTTCAGGTTACCCAAAGTGGCCCTGTTTTGACGGTGAAGGGTCCGAAAGGAACACTTACTAAAAATTTTAGAGATGATATTAAAATTACCATTGCAGACCCCGCCAAGGACGGGGCAGGTAAAACTATAAATTTGACTACCAAAAGAAATGACAAATTCTCCAAAGCTTTATGGGGTACTTACGCGTCCCATATCAAGAACATGATAAAAGGAGTGCAAGCCCCCTACCAGAAGAAGTTGATTCTGGAAGGAGTCGGATTCAAGTCAGAAGTTAAACCCGCTCGTACCGGCGGAGGGCAAGAATTTAATTTCGCTTTGGGATTCTCGCATCCGGTAATCGTCCCCATACCTGCCGGTATTGCCGCTACGGCTGAGAAAAATAATATTACCATCGAAGGAATTGACAAAGAACTGGTTGGAAGTTTCGCCGCCTATATCCGCGCCCTCAAGAAGCCCGAACCTTATAAGGGCAAGGGCATGCGCTATGAGGGCGAAGTCATCCGGCGCAAGCAGGGCAAGAAAGTCGCATAGGTGAGTTGAAAGTTAAAAAGTAGAAAGTTTTTAAAGTTTAAAATGCAAAAGAAAAACGACAAAAGAATAAGATTAAAGAAAAGGATACGAGCAAAAGTCCGAGGCACTAAAGAGCGTCCCCGGCTTTCGGTTTTTCGCTCTAATAAATTTATTTACGCCCAGGTGATTGACGACTCCACGGAGCGCACCTTGGCGGCGGCTAGCGATGCCAAAATGACAAAGATGAAGAAAATGGAAAGGGCCAAGGAAGTTGGCCGAATGATTACGGAAGCTTGCGAAAAAGCCAAGATAAAAAAGGTTGTTTTTGACCGGAACGGCTTCAAATACACCGGCCGGATTAAATTATTAGCCGAGGAAGCTAGGAAAAGCGGACTCATTTTTTAAAACTTACGGAATGGAAAAAACAAGAGACAACAAAGAAAGAAGAAACAGTGGCCGAAGGCCGGCGTCGTTCAGCAGGCCTAAGCCAGAGTTTGACCAAAAAATTCTGGACATCCGGCGAGTTACCCGGGTAGTGGCTGGCGGCCGCCGCTTCTCTTTTTCCGTGGCTTTGGTCGCCGGCGACCGGCGCGGGCGGGTGGGGCTGGGGCTCGGCAAGGCCGGTGACACATCGCTCGCCATCAATAAAGCGCTTCGCAACGCCAAGAAAAATATGCTTAAGCTCAAACTGACTAAAACCATGTCCATCCCGTTTCCGCTCCAAGCCAAATTCGGCAGTGGCCGGGCAATGCTTATGCCTAACCGGGGCCGAGGCCTGGTGGCCGGGTCGGTTATGCGGGATATAGTCAACTTGGGCGGTATTAAGAATGTTACCGGCAAGATAATGTCTAGCACTAAAAATAAATTAAACAACGCCAAGGCGGTGATGGAAGCTCTTTCGGAAATAGCGGACAGAGAAGCCGTTTCTAAGCTGGAGGCAATACCGCTGGCAAGTGAAAAGTTATCAAGTCCTTAAAATTATCAAGTTATGCAGATACACGACTTAAAAAGAGAACACAAAAATAAAAAAGACCGGCTGGTCGGCCGTGGCGGCAAGCATGCCAAGACTTCCGGTCGCGGCGGCAAGGGGCAGACTGCCCGGGCGGGCAACAAGCGACGACCGGAGTTTCGTGATATCATTAAAAAACTCCCCAAGAATCGCGGTTATCAGTTCAAATCCGTGCGCCAGCCGGTCTTATTGCGGAAAGACAAGGTGATGGAGACGGAGGGCAAGAGAGAAACCTTTGCCGCTTTAAGAAAGCGCTTAAATATCCGTGGCGGGAAGATTAAGATCAAATGAGTAATTTTTGGACTAAAATAAAATTAATCTGGATAGACGTCTCTTTGCGCAAAAAAGTTTTGTTCGTTTTTTTCGCTTTGATAATTTTCAGACTGCTTTCCACCATCCCCATACCCGGCATCGACGCGGCGGAACTTAGCCGCTTCTTGGCCAATAACCAATTTTTCGGCATCTTGAATATTTTTGCCGGCGGCGGCCTCTCCAATCTCTCCATCATCATGTTGGGCGTCGGCCCCTACATTACCGCCTCCATCATCATGCAGCTTCTGACCATTATGGTGCCGGCGCTGAAGAAGATATACCACGAAGAAGGCGAGGCTGGCCGGAAGAAATTCACCCAGTATTCCCGCCTGCTGACCATCCCGCTCGCCGCGATTCAGGGTTTCAGCCTACTGGCTATTCTGGAGCGGCAAAATATTTTAATAAATCTGACACCTTTTGACCGAATTGTGAATTTGGTAATTGTGGTGGCCGGCTCTATTCTCATTATGTGGCTGGGCGAGCTTATCTCCGAATACGGCGTCGGCAACGGCGTGTCCTTGCTTATTTTCGCCGGTATCGTGGCCAGTCTGCCTTCCGCTGTTGGCCAGCTTTTGTTTACCTTTGACCCTTCCCAGATTCCGCTTTATCTTGGATTTATCGCGGCAGGGGCGCTGATTATTGCCGGAGTGGTGGTGGTGACCGAAGCCGAACGACCTATTCCGGTTACCTATGCCAAACGTGTTCGGGGAATGAAAATGTACGGCGGCGGCTCCACTTATTTGCCGCTACGGGTAAATCAGGCCGGAGTTATCCCCATAATCTTTGCCTTGTCCATTTTGCTTTTTCCACAGATAATCGGCACCTTTCTTGGCCGGTTCTCCAATGTGATTGTGGCTAAAATTTCCGCTTTCCTGGTCGCTTTTTCTCAGACCTCGCTTCTCTACGCGGTCTTTTATTTCATTTTGGTTTTTCTGTTCACTTACTTTTACACCGCGGTTACTTTCGATCCCGAGGCTCTGGCGACCAACTTGCAGAAAAATGGCGCTTTTATCCCCGGCATCCGGCCGGGAGCTTCCACTTCGAGCTACATCTCCAAGGTTTTGACCCGGATTACCCTCTTGGGCGCTGTTTTCCTCGGTGTCATCGCGGTCTTACCTCTCATCATGCAGAGGGTAACCGGCATTAGCACCCTGGCCATCGGCGGCACATCTTTGCTCATCGTCGTTTCAGTAGTCCTCGACTTAATCAAGAAAATAGACGCGCAAGTGTCTATGCGGGAGTACTAATTCTCCCGTTCTTGCGCGATAATTCCCATTGTTTACTACACTAACGGCCGTCAGTTTGGTAAACAATGGGGTTATTAGTGCCCCAACCACTTTTTATATTCGGCAATGACTATGTTGACCACTTGCTCCAGATTATTTTTGTCGGTGTCTACCACTAGGTCAAAATGATTTTTATCGGTATAGTCGGCGATACCGTAGAGTTCTTTGAATCTTTTTTTTTCGCTCTCGAGCCGGGCGGTTATTTTTTTATAAACTTCCTCTTTGCTCGCCTTACCTTCGCTTGCGGCTCGGAGTTTATTGCTCTCTAGATTATTAAAAATTCTCTCCGCGGAAATTCGGAGCGGTAGGTCCAAGAAGACCTTAAAGGATTCAGGGATCCAATGGAAGCCCAATCGGGAATCCAGAACTATTTTTTCTTTTTTCCCGATTTTTCTTGTCTCCTCATCTATTTTTCGATCAATTTCTCCGCCGTCCTCCTCAGCTTTTTTACCAAGTTCGTTTAAGGACAATTCTGTCTCCAGGGCCATTTTTCTCATAAAATCTCCCGGGGAGAAACGTTGAAAGTCCAATCGGGCGGCGACCAGGTCGGCGGTCGAGGATTTGCCGCTACCTGGAACTCCGACAATAGTGATTATCTCCTTTTTCATATCGACATGATACTCTTTTTAGCTTGATTTTTCAAGTAAAATTTTGTATCGTTAGCATATGACAAGCTATAATTTCGTATTTTTTGGCATAGTGGGTTCCGGCAAGGGCACCCAGGTTAAATTACTTACCGATTACTTAAAAGAAAAAGATGGCCGGGAGACTGTTTATATTTCCCCCGGCAATGAATACAGAAAGCTTATAGAATCCGACACTTATACCAGCTCTCTTGTCAAAAGCCCGCTTTCCAGTGGCGCGCTCCTTCCGGGGTTTTTAACCGATGCCATTGTTACCAACCTACTTATTTCTTTTTTGACTCCGGAAAAGAATTTAATAGCTGACGGATATCCTCGCGCGGTTACTCAATCCATGAGTTTTGAAGAAATGATGAAATTTTATCAGCGGGAAAATATAAAAGTTATTTATATTGAAATATCTAAAGAAGAAGCCATAAAAAGACTGAAACTCAGAGGAAGACATGATGACACGGATGAAGGGATTAGTAAGCGATTTGATGAATATGTGAACAATGTTGTTCCGGCGATGAACTATTTTGAAGGCAAAGAAAACTATAAAATATATAAGATAGACGGCGAACAGTTAGTAGGGGATGTTCATAAAAATATTATTCACGCTCTGGGATTTGAATGATAATAATAAAAACCAAAAAAGAAATAGAAATACTGCGCGAGGGCGGGAGACGGCTGGCTACAGTGCTTTACAAGGTTAAAGAAAAAATTACTCCTGGAATTTCGACCAAAGAATTAGATATTTATGCAGAAAAATTAATCAAAGATTTGAGCGACGAACCCGCCTTTTTGAATTACCGGCCGGAGGGCGCCGCTAAGCCCTATCCGGCAAGCTTGTGCGTCTCGGTCAATGATGAAGTGGTGCATGGCATTCCGAGTTCAAATAGAGTGCTAAAAGAGGGGGATATCGTTTCGCTTGATCTGGGTCTTAGGCACCTGGGTCTTTTTACTGATATGGCTATAACTGTGCCGGTCGGCGCCGTAAGTGAGGGAAGCGAGAGGCTTATGCAAACTACTGAGAAAGCTTTACAGATAGGTATCGATGCGGCGCAAGGGGGCAATACCGTGGGGGATATCGGTTATGCGATAGAGAGCTTCGTTCGCTCCAGGAAGGAAAACAATTACGGCATTGTGGAAGTTCTCTCCGGCCACGGCGTCGGGCGAGCCATCCACGAAGACCCGTATATACCTAATTTCGGCAAAAGGGGCTCCGGGAATAAACTTGTGCCCGGTATGATTATCGCCATTGAGCCCATGCTCAACCTTGGTACTAAAAATGTGGTTCAAGACGAGGATGGCTACACCATCCGCACCGCGGATGGCAAAAAGAGCGCGCATTTTGAACACACCGTTTTAATAACGGCCGGCGAGCCGGAAATTTTGACTCAAATATAGTATAATTAGGATAATGGAACCATCCTTTTTTAAGGAAGTGCCTAAATTTAAAACTCCGGACGAGGAGCTTCAATACTTGCGCGCCCATGTCAGCCGCAGGGAACAGGAACTCCGAGATAGCGGCCATTTGGAGGCTGGAGATACTGCCGCCCGGGACGTCCTCGGCGCCTATCGCCAGATTCCCGCCGAGGAGGTTGTGCATAAAGACAGCCTCTTGGGCAAAAAAGAGACCGAGGGGATTGTTCTCCGTCTTAAGCCGGAGAGCCACGACAGCGTCATGGAAGAGCTTTTGGGTATAGTAATTACCAGAGGCATTAAGAACGCGACGGCAGTGGTGGAAAAAATGAACAACCCCCATATTGATGATGACTTCCATCGCCTTTTGGTCCAGTTTTTGAAAACCGGCCAACACATTAGAGATCTTAAGGAAAAAACGCCGCTCGATAAATCTCTTCGGATGACTTTGTTTGAAGTGACTTTGCCACCACCCCAGGATGAAGCCGACAAATCCAAGGGCTTCAAGGAGTTTATTGGCGCGATGGAGCAGTTTTATGCCGGCATGCAATCCATCTCCCTAGGCAAAAACAACGCGGAGGGCAACTATTTTACCTTGGAAGTGGCGCTCAGCAACCAGAGCGATGAGATGGTGATTTACGCCGCCGTGCCGGACAAGCACGTCTCTTTGTTTGAAAAGCAGGTCTTGGCGTTTTATCACAGCGCCAAAGTGAGAGAAGTGACGGATGATTACAACATATTCAACGAGGCCGGGGCGGCCGCCGGCGCTTACGCGATTTTCCGGGAACGGGCGGTCATGCCCATCAAAACCTACGATAATATTGAGCACGACCCGATGAATCCCATTTTGAACGTCTTTTCTAAATTAAAGACAGTAGGCGAAGGCGCGGCGATTCAGATACTCGTTTCTCCGGCGGGCAATAAGTTGATAGAACAGTTCCATTTGATTTTGGACGATGTCAAGGACGGCATGTCGGTCATGCACGCGGCGGATAATTTTTATAAATTCCACAAAGCTTTCGTCAAAGCCGGCAAAGAACTTTTTTTTGGCGCTCGGAAAGATGAGAAAGAAAAAAAAGAAAAATATACCCCGGGCCGGCGGGCGGTGGACCAGAACGCGGTGGAGAAAATAGGCGAAAAAATCAAAAGCACCATTATGCAGGCCAACATCCGGGTTATTGCTTCCGGCGAGAGCGAAGAGCGGGCCGAGGCTATTCTCCAAGAAATAGAATCTTCCTTTAATCAGTTCAGCGAGGCTGGGAGCAACTCTTTGATTTTTGAAAAAGTTGCCGGCGGGGAACTTAAGCGGCTTTTTCACGACTTCTCTTACCGTCGGTTTGTCAATGATAAAATATTGCCGCTCAATCTCAAAGAGCTTGCTTCTGTCTTTCATTTTCCGGTGGGCATCGGCAGTCAGCCTCAGCTTAAGGAGGCTAAAGCCGGCATTGCTCCGGCCCCCCTTGAAATAGCGAAAGAAGGCATAATCCTTGGGATAAACAACTATCGCGGCAGAGACACCGAAATACATATGGCGCGTGAAGACCGGATGAGGCATTTTTATGTTATCGGCCAGACGGGTACCGGCAAAACCAACATCATGCTCAATATGATCACCCAAGACATAAAAGCGGGCGACGGCTGCTGCTACATTGATCCGCACGGCACCGATATTCAGACAATTTTATCTCGTATTCCAAAGGAACGCATTGACGATGTTATTTATTTTGACCCTGCATACACTCCCCGGCCAATGGGGCTAAATATGCTGGAATATGATCCTAAATATCCGGAACAAAAAACCTTCGTGGTAAATGAACTGATGGGGATCTTCAATAAACTTTTTGATATGAAAATCGGCGGCGGAGCGATGTTTGAACAATATTTTAGAAACTCGGCATTTCTGGTGATGGAAGACCCGGAGTCTGGTTCAACCTTGCTGGAAATTACCAGAGTCCTTGGCGATAAAGCATTTCGCGATATGAAACTCGCCAAATGCAAGAACCCTATCATTAAGCAATTTTGGGTTTCAGCGGAGCAGACAACCGGCGACCAGTCCTTGGCCAACTTCGTGCCTTATATTTCCTCTAAATTTGATAATTTTATCAGTAACGATATCATGCGTCCCGTTGTCCTCCAGCAGAACTCTGTTTTTAATTTTCGAAAAATAATGGATGAAAAGAAAATTCTTCTGGTTAATCTCTCCAAAGGTCGGCTGGGGGAGATTAACGCCAATCTCATCGGCTTGGTTCTGGTCGGCAAAATTCAGATGGCAGCGCTCTCTCGGGTGGATATGTTCGGGCATCCGATGAACGATTTTTACCTTTACATAGACGAGTTCCAGAACGTGACCACGGATTCCATTGCCTCCATTCTCTCCGAAGCCCGCAAGTACCGGCTGTCTCTCAATATCGCCCATCAATACATTACCCAGCTGGAGGAGAACATCAAGAACGCGGTCTTCGGCAATGTCGGCTCTATGGCGGTCTTCCGGGTTAGCACCGAAGATGCCAATTTTCTGGAACCTCGTTTCAAGCCCATTTTTACCGCCCAGGATATCACTCGACTGGACAACTATAACGCTTATATGAATATGCTGGTCGCGGGTCAGCCGACTAAGCCTTTCAATCTGCGGACCCTCCCGCCGGAGGGGGGTAGTCCCCAAATTGTGAATAACCTCAAAGAACTTTCTTATGTCAAATACGGCCGGGACCGGGCAGAAGTGGAAGCGGAAATTATGGGGCGATTTAAGACGATGGGGTAGTTGAATGCCGGTCGGAAAAAACTTATCGGGATATTTGATGATTATTATATGGAGGAATTTGAAATAAAATTTTTAGAAGTTAATGTGCCGGAACTAGAGGAGAAACTCAAAGCCATCGGCGCGGAGAAAGTGGGGGAATATAATTACCGCCGAATGGTTTTTGATTATCCCGATTTTAGACTGGACAAGAATCACGGATGGATCAGGGTTCGTACCGATGGTTCGGAAACTACTTTGACTTACAAAGAGCGAGTCGGGGTAAAATCTCATGATGCTGGCATCCCAGACGAAGGCATGAAGGAAGTTGAAGTCTTGGTAAATAGTTATGAAAATGTCTGCGCCATCTTAAAATCCATTGGTCTAGTGATAAAGCAGGAAGCGATGAATAGGAGAATACGTTACAAAAAAGATGATGTGGAATTCGATATTGATTTTTGGGCACAATTACCACCTTATGTTGAAATTGAATCCGTTTCTATGCAGAAAGTTAAAAATGCGGCGCGAGAGCTGGGCTTTAAGCCGGAAGATGGATTGGTGTGTTCGGTTAAGCAGGTTTATAAAAAATATGGGATTAACTTGGATGATTATTCTTTTATTTCACCCGAAAAAATGGCAAAAAAATGAAACTACACAGGATAATCCTGTGTATGCTATAATGCTCTTATGGGTCTCCGAAAACAACCTTTTGTCGTAGGCGAATATTACCACTTATATAATCGTGGTGTAGAAAAACGCAAGATATTCTTGGATAAACAAGACTATCTGCACTTTTTATATTTAATGTATGTTGGCAACACTGAAAAAAATATAAAAACACGCGACTTAAATGAACATTTTGATAGGGAAGAGACCGTTGTGGATATCGGTGCTTATTGTTTAATGCCCAACCACTTTCATATTTTAGTGAAAGAAAAAGTTGATAATGGTATTTCCTTGTTTATGCGCAAAATTTTAACTGCCTATTCGATGTATTTTAATTTAAAATATAAACGCACTGGCAGGTTATACGAAAATACATTTAAATCGTCGCACATAGGCAATGATCGTTATTTAAAATATATTTTTGCGTATATACATCTTAATCCTGCAAAATTGATCGAAAAAAATTGGAAAGAAAAACCTTCAAAAAAGATCCAAGACATAATAAAATTTATTGAAACATATGAGTATTCAAGTTTTTATGAATATACATCATCGTTGTCCGCAAAGAAGGCAAGAAATATCTTGAACGCTGATGTTTTTCCGCGTTATTTTAATACAATAGACGATTATAAAGATGAATTATTTGATTGGCTTACTTACTACACAGGATAATCCTGTGTAGTGTAATTTGATTTTTGCAAATCATTTATTTTTCTGTTACAATACACCTATTAATCATCAGCGGAAGCTGCTTTTTATTTTAATCAATTTATGAAAGGGCCATTAAATGAATTCCCTATTGTTAAGACTAAAGTTCCCAATTTAGATAGGACGTTCGATCTGAACGACCCAAAGGAACGCACAGAGTATTTTGAGGCAAAAGTGGGCCTGGAAATCGCCAAACTCCGCGAATTTTTCAAAAACAACACCTTCATCGCTTATCTCTTGGGCAAGAAAAATTCCGGCAAGGGGACTTACACCAAGCTTATGGCGGAAATTTTTGGCGCGGATAAAATCGCCCATATCTCTGTGGGGGATTTGGTCAGAGAAACTCACAAGATTATCCAAGAACCCGCGGAACGGGCGAAAATAGTTGAATATCTGGAAGAAAATTATCGCGGTTATATATCCATTGACGAGGCGATTGACGCCCTGCTCGGCAAAAACCAAAAAGCCCTCCTGCCAACCGAATTTATTTTGACTTTAGTCAAACGAGAAATTGACCGCCTGGAGAAAAAAGTTATTTTTTTGGACGGCTTTCCCCGCGACTTGGACCAGGTGCAATACTCACTCTATTTCCGCAACTTAATAGACTACCGCTCTGACCCGGATATATTCATCGCCATTAACATCCCCCTTTCAGTCATTGATGAGCGGATGCGCAATCGGGTGGTTTGTCCCGTTTGCCAAACGCCCAGAAATTTAACCACCATGCCGACCAAAGAAGCCGGTTACGATGAAAAAACGGGACAGTTTTTTCTCAAATGCGACAACCCCTCCTGCAATGGCGCGAGGATGGTGAGTAAAGAGGGAGACACCGCCGGCGTGGAAAGCATCCGCGAACGGCTGGAGTTGGACGACCAGCTGATAAAAAAAGTCATGTCTCTTCACGGCATACCGAAAATATTGCTTCGCAACGCGGTGCCAGTCGCGAGCATTCCGGGAGGCGTAGTGGATGCGTATGAGGTGACTCCGAAGTATATTTTTAATCTTGAAAAAAATACAAATAAAGTAACAATTAAGGAAGAACCCTGGATAGTCAAAGACGACGAGGGCCAAGATTCTTATAGCCTGCTTGCGCCGTCGGTGGTGGTGAGTTTAATAAAACAACTCGCGCAGGCTCTCCAGCTATAAAATATTTTGCATCTTGTTTTTCTTCGGAAAATGTGTTTTTTTGCGGGGAAGAGGTTGATAAAAAATACCAGGGGAGTATACTTAACATAGGGTTATTTCAGTTATTACCTAGAACACTAATCTACGGGAGAGTCGATCGTGTTTGGCTTAGGCCTCTTGCGTCTCTCACCCACCTAGCTTAAAGCTACGGTAATACATTGGAAATAGCCCTAAAGAAGATTCCGTTCTGCTCCTAGCGGGCGGATTTTTCTTAAGTTTAACTTAAGTTTTTCTCGCAAATAAGATACAATAACGGGATGGACAGAAAAAAACTTTTGATATGCCTCTCCGCGCTGATTGTTTTTATTTTTTTGGTTCACGTCGGGGCCTCATTCTTTTACTGGTATCGGGCGCTTGGGTGGCTGGATATATTCCTTCATTTTCTGGGCGGGATTTGGCTTAGTCTCGCGGCTGTTTGGCTTCTGCGAATAGATGATTTCGGCATCCGAGCCCTCTTCTCAATAATCGTCTTTGTCCTTTTGTTCGGAGTTTTGTGGGAAGGGTATGAACTCCTGGTCAACAGTTCCACTACCCGCAATCCTTTGGATGTTTTAGATACGTTGTCCGACCTCCTTTTGGATCTCTTGGGCGGCGGGGTTGGTATCTTTTTTGTAAAAAATTATGCGGCCAAGCGCTAAGACGGAAGACAAAGAATATCTGAACGCTCGGCTGACTTTCTGTGGGGGCGTGGATTCAGTCACCGGAGCCAATTTTCTCTTGGAAGCCGATGGCAAGAAAATTTTAGTGGACTGCGGCCTGACCCAAGGGACGAAACTGGCGGACGACATCAACTGGGCGCCTTTTCAGTATGACCCCAAAGCAATAGATATTCTTTTTGTGACTCATGCCCACGTAGACCATCTCGGCCGGATTCCCAAACTGATTGCCGAAGGCTTCCGGGGGCAAATTTTTTCCACACCGCCCACCCGCGCTCTGGCCAGCCCCATGCTGGAAGACACTATGAATATACTGGTTAAAAACAAGGGATTTCGCCTGGATGAAATTTATACTCCGGAGAATATAAAGATAGCCCACGGTCTCTGGCGCGGTTTTGACTACCATGAAAAAATACAAATAACTGACCGCCTGGAGGCCTCGTTTAAAAACGCAGGCCATATCCTAGGTTCGGCCATGGTGGAATTTACGGTCGGCCCCGCCGCTTCGGGCGGGGTAAATAAAAAGATACTTTTCACCGGCGACTTGGGCAATAGTCCCTCGCCCCTTCTGCCGGACACGGAGATGGTGACGGACGCGGATTATCTTATTATGGAAAGCGTCTATGGCGACCGGAACCATGAATCCCGAAATGAGCGCCGGCACTATCTGGAGGCGGTGATTGAGGACAATTATAAAAGAAAAGGCGCTCTTATCATCCCGACTTTTTCCCTGGAACGTTCCCAGGAACTCCTTTTTGAAATAAATAATCTGGTGGAGAACAACCGCATCCCGGTCATGCCTATTTTCCTGGATTCGCCTCTGGCTATCCGGCTGACCGAAATATTCAAGCAATACAAGGAGTATTTCAACCAGAACGCGCGGGAAGTCCTTTCTCGCGACAAGTACCTTTTTAATTTTCCGGGTTTGCATTCCACTCTGCACTCCGAGGAATCCCGGCTGATAAATGAGGTGCCCAATCCAAAGGTGGTTATCGCTGGAAGCGGCATGTCCTCCGGCGGACGCATTGTGCATCATGAGCGGCATTACCTGCCGGACCCAAACAACACCCTCTTGCTTACCGGCTATCAGTCGGTTGGCACTCCGGGTCGCTTGATAGCCGAAGGGGTCAAGACTGTCAGAATCCTAGGCGAATACGTCAATGTCCGGGCGCACGTGGTTAAAATTTCGGGCTATTCCGGCCATAAAGATTCAGACGGGTTGCTGGATTTCGTGGCCAACATGCAGGACCGGGTCAAAAAAGTTTTCGCGGTTATGGGCGAGCCAAAATCCTCAATGTTTCTGGTGCAAAAAATAAGAGACCATCTCGGCATAGAAGCCTACGCGCCGGAGCAGGGGGATGCGGTGATTTTGTTTTAGTCGCTTCGCCGGTCATAATTTTTTCTCCCTCCTCGCGCAGTCACCGTCTTGTCGCTCGAAAAAATTATGACCGGCTTCGTCCCAAAACATATGCATAAATTTATAATATGTTATATAATATATTATATACATGAATAACCTCGACCTAAAGAGCTCGTATCATAAACACGGGCACAATCAAACAAAAATCTGCGTTTCCGGCGCGGCGGAGACGGGACATTGCGGCATTGACGCTCTAGACAAAGCCAAAGAGCTTGGCCGGGAGATTGCTAGGCAGGGCGCGGTTTTGATAACCGGCGCCACCACCGGTTTTCCTTTCTGGGCGGCGATGGGCGTCAAGGAAGCGGGAGGATTCTCCATCGGTTTCTCGCCAGCGGCTTCGGAGCGGGAGCATGTGGAAGTGTACAAACTGCCTCTGGACTATATGGATTTAATTGTTTATACCGGCTTCGGCTATCCCGGCCGGGATTTGCTCCTGACCCGCTCCGCCGACGCGGTTATCTGCGGTTGCGGGCGCATCGGCACCATTCATGAATTTGTCATCGCTTTTGAAGATGGCAAAACCATCGGCATTTACGAGGGGCCCTGGGAAATGGACTCAGAGTTAAAAGAAATAATCGCCCAGTCCCACCGCCCTAACGCCAATATTGTCTTCTCGGCGGATGCCAAAACCCTGGTTGCAGATGTTATTTCCTTGGTGAAGAAAAACAAAATGGGAGAGTACCGGCCGACTACCGCCCCCGTCCCCGGCGCGGAAACAATGTAGCTTTTACGGCGATTTTATTTCGGCTTGCAATTTCTCCAAGCCACGTTCGTCGCAAAGGATAGTTTTTAGATTTTTGCATTTCTCCTTGTCTAAGCCGGCAAAAAATTCAGGTTTATCGTCTACAAAAATTATCTTTTCCGTCGGATAAGCGAGGCATATTCTTTCCACTATTTCTTTTTTACTGCCCAAGGTGGTATAAATTTCAGCGAAGAGGGGAGCGAGGCCACACCTTTTTATTTTTTCCCGTTGGAACTCGTCCTCGCCGAAAGTTGCTAGATAGCAATTATTTGCTCCGGCTGTCTCGATGATGGAACGTAGCTCCTGATTAACTAAATTTTTACATTCCTCCATTATCTCCGCGTATGTTTTCTCCACGGAATCTCTCATATTTTCCCTCTTAAAAATATCCGCCAAAAAATTTTTCAAAGAGAATGCGCTTTTAACTTGTCGATAATACGCTTCGGCACTCTCTC
>MFVV01000036.1 GCA_001786225.1 Candidatus Nomurabacteria bacterium RIFCSPLOWO2_12_FULL_46_14
ATAACATTAAACAATATTTTTGGAAGATTTTTGTCTCAGAACGCGAAGATGTTTTTGGAATGAGTACTGCAATACTTATGTCGGAGAAAGTATGGGATGCTTCTGGCCACCTCGCCGGGTTTTCTGATCCTATGGTGAAGTGCAAAAAATGTCAGCATGTATTTAGAGAAGATCAAATGACGGAAAAGAAAAAATGCCCCGATTGTGGAGGAGAAGTAAATGAAAAAGTTAATTTTAATCTTATGTTTCCTGTACAAGTCGGTGCAACCGATCTAAACATTGCTTATCTTCGAGGGGAAATTACCCAAGGAGTCCATGTTAATTTTAAAAATATTTTAGACTCAATGCACCCCAAATTACCTTTTGGTGTTGGGCAAATAGGAAAAGCATTTAGAAATGAAATATCTCCTCGTGATTTTCTGTTTAGGCAACGAGAATTTGAGCAAATGGAATTGCAATACTATATCAGACCTAACGAAGAAGAAGGGAAGAATCAGTTTGAATTTTGGAAACAGTTTGCCCTTAGTTGGTATCTTGGTCTAGGATTCAAGAAAGAAAGTTTGCGTTTAAGACAACATAAAGAGGACGAGAAAGCTCATTATGCAAAAGATGCTTGGGATATTGAATATAATGTTCCTGGTATGGGCTGGAAAGAAGCTTGGGGCATCCATCATCGGGGGGATTGGGATTTGAGAAGGCATTCTGAATATTCAAAGGTAGATTTAAGTTATTTGGATGATTTAGATGGAGAGAAATTTTTTCCTTGGGACATTGAGTGTTCGGGTGGAGTTGATCGCGCTGTTATGTTTACTCTTTTAGAGGCTTATACTGAAGATGAAATGAATGGCGAAATCAGAAGTTATTTAAAATTTGCTCCCCATATTGCACCTATCAAGATGGCAGTTTCCCCGTTGTTAAAAAATAAACCTGAGTTAGTAGAAAAAGCACGAACGGTATTTTGGGCCCTAAAAAATGAGTTTGGTAATGTGGCCTGGGATGATAATGGAAATATCGGAAAACGCTATCGCCGCCAAGACGAGATAGGCACGCCGTTTTGTATTGTGGTTGACTTTGATACTCTGTCGGACGACACAGTAACCGTCCGCGACCGGGATACCGCGGAGCAGGAGAGAGTCGAAGTGAGCGATTTAGTAAAATACATAAAAGAAAAAATTTAAAATGAAGAAAGGAGTTGATTATCCCGCGATAACTGTTTCTTATGTTTGTCATGACGGCAAAGGTAATTATCTAATGAATAAAAGGAGTGTAAATTGCCGCGACGAACATGGAACTTGGGATTTTGGCGGAGGTGGCCTTGAAGCAGGTGAAACAATCGAGGATTGTTTAAAGAAAGAATTAAAAGAAGAATATAATGTTGTTCCCATAAAATATGATTTTATGGGCTACCTCGATCTTTTTCGAAAGCAAAATGGTGTAGATACCCATTGGGTGATGTTGGGATTTATCGTATTAGTTGACCCGGCGCAAGTTATTAACGGAGAGCCGCATAAATTCGAAGAAATAAAATGGTTTAGACTTGATAATCTGCCAACACCGCTTCATTCCGCCATGCCCCTGATTTTAGAAAAATTCAAAGATAAACTGCCATAATATACTGAAATGATATAATATGATAATTTTAATATTTGCAAATAACACGCTATAGCGAATATATAGTGCAAGAGGTATAATGTGAAGATGGGAAAATTAGAAAAAGAATCCAGACAAAGAGCCAAAAAGGCTAATTTGCAAAAAGCTATCTTGGGCACAATGGTTGCTGTTGGTGGCTTGAGTGTCGCGCTCTTTTCTCCGAAGATGACGAAAGTATTAACCAAACTTGAACCTGAATTTATGAAAAATAAACGGCGAAAATACTCTTTTAATCGCTCCTTTTACAGATTAAAAAATGCCGGATTGATAACTTTTTTTCAAACAAAAAAAGGAAAATTCGCCAGATTGACTGAAAAAGGAGAAGCCAAACTACGCCAACTTAGATTAAAAGACTATCATCTGCAAAAACCAAGACATTGGGATGGGAAATGGCGGCTACTTACTTTTGATATAAAGGAAAAGCGCAAAAGTACTCGGGATAAAATACGATATGTTCTTAAAAAAATTGGCTTTTTTCGCTTGCAAGATAGCGTTTGGGTTTACCCTTACGATTGTGAAGATTTAATTATGTTTTTAAAAGCTGATTTCAGGATAGGGAAGGATTTATTATATGTAATTGCTGATAGTATTGAGAACGATGAAAATATTCGCGACAATTTTGGTTTAAATAATTGAACTGTTATTCTGCTATAGCAGAAATATAGTGCGAGTTGGTTGGTTTGAATAGTTTAGATAACTTAAGATTTATTAGAGTTTATTAGGATGAGTTAAATTTATATGTTATATTTATTTTTATGAAATTTTCAAAGAAGACATTAAAAAACGGCCTGCGGGTTATTACTGTGCCGATGAAAGACAATCCCACAGCCACCGTTTTAGTGCTTTGTGAGGCTGGCTCTAAATATGAAACCAAAAAAATTAGTGGCGTGTCCCATTTCCTGGAGCATATGTGCTTCAAGGGCACAACCAAGCGGCCCAAGGCCATTGATATATCCAAAGAGCTGGACGCCTTAGGCAGCCAGTATAACGCGTTTACTTCCCAGGAGTATACCGGCTACTACGCTAAGTCGGACGCCAAGCACTTCCGGCAGATTTTTGATATTGTTTCGGATATTTATCTCAATTCCACTTTTCCCGACACTGAAATGCAAAAAGAAAAGGGCGTCATTGTGGAGGAAATAAATATGTATGAGGATATGCCCAGCCGGCATGTGCAGGACCTAATGTCGGAGCTTCTCTACGGCGATCAGCCGGCGGGTTGGAATATTGCCGGTGATAAAAAAACTATTTTAGGCATGAGCCGGGATGATTTGGTGGCGTATCAACAAGCTCATTATCTTCCTGAGGCGACAGTAATAGTAGTGGCGGGACAGGTAACGGAGAAAGCAGTTCTTAGGGAAGTGAAAAATATTTTTGGCCATGTCGCTTCGGGTAAAAAAGAAAAAATGGCGCGGGTGGCCGAAGCGCAGAAGAAGCCGACGGCTCTGGTGAGCTGGAAAAAGACGGACCAAACCCACTTTGTTTTGGGAGTGCGGACTTACGCTCTCCGGGACGTGCGTAACCCGGCCTTACAGGTGCTCGCCGGGATATTAGGCGGCGGGATGAGCTCTCGGCTTTTCCAAAAACTCCGGGAGGATATGGGGGTGGGCTACTATGTGCGCGCTTACAATGAGGCTTCCACCGACCATGGATTTTTCCAGATTTCCGCGGGGGTGGACAATAAAAGAATTTATGAAGTGATTGAAGCGGTGCTCCATGAATGCCGCAACCTCAAGAATTACCCGGTGCAAGCGGACGAACTCTTGAAGGTCCAGGAATTTCTGATAGGCAACATGAAACTCTCCCTGGAATCCACCGACGACATCGCCAACTTTTACGGCTCGCAGGAGCTTTTAAAAAGAGAGATTCGCAACGCAGAGCAAAAGGCCGAAGAAATACGGCAAGTTACCGCCAAAGAGATTCAAACTCTGGCTCGGAGCATTTTTCGCGACCACAAGCTCAATTTAGCCCTCATCGGACCGTTTAAAGACAAATCCAAGTTTCTGAAGATTCTAATTTTTTAAAAATATGCTATGATGGATCCAATGCTTTCACGGGAAGAAACCAGGTCTATTTCCATATCTACGGGTACCATGGTCCGGGCTGTTTTGGTCTTTCTGGGTGTGTTGTTATTTTGGGTTTTGCGGGACTTGGTTCTCATTATTCTGACTTCCATATTCATTTCCTCTTTTATCGATTCGGCGGTGCCGCATTTTAAGAAAATCGGCATAAACAGGATATTCGGGATTATAATCATATACGTTTTTTCGCTCTCCATTCTGGCCGGGCTGTTTTATTTCTTCGCGCCCCTGCTCATCACCGAGATTTATAATTTTGCTTCTTATATGTCCACTTATGTGCCCGGCATAACCTTTCTGGAATATTTCCGCAATGAAGCTTTTTCCGGAGCCAGAGCAATAGTCGCGGAATTACCGGCCAATCTGTCCTTCGGCGAGCTCTTCGCCGTATCTAAAACTTTTATCCTGAATCTCTCTGGCGGTTTTTTCCAGACCTTGTCGGTGGCCTTCGGCGGGATTATCAATGTCGGCCTGATTATTCTTATTTCCTTCTATCTTTCCATTGAAGAAAAGGGCATTCAGAATTTCTTAAGAATAATATTGCCTCTGCGTTATGAAGATTATGCTATCGGTCTTTGGGAACGCACCAGTAAGAAAATCGCCTTGTGGATGAAGGGGCAGATACTCCTCGGGATTTTGATTGCCGTCCTGACTTATCTTATGCTCTCCCTCCTCGGCATCCATTACGCCCTCCTCCTCGCCATCATTGCCGGCATTATGGAACTGGTGCCCTACGGCATTTTGGTGGCCCTAGTGCCGGCGGTCGCTTTTTCTTATATCTCCGGCGGCATCCCCATCGCCTTGGTAGTGACGGGAGCGTATGTCATCCTCCATGAATTTGAGGTCTTTCTCTTTTCGCCCCTCATTATCAAAAACGTGGTGGGGCTTTCGCCGATTGTCATAATTTTGGCGGCGGTCATCGGCTACGAGCTGGGAAGTTTCTGGGGGGCGCTCCTGGCCATTCCTTCCGCGCTCTTCCTGGTGGAACTTATGAGCGATTTGGAAAAACACAAAGCCTTTAGCCGAACCCAGAATGAAAAAAGGTAACTTTTATATCACCACCACTATTCCCTATGTCAACGCGGAGCCGCATATCGGTTTCGCGCTGGAATTGGTGCAATCGGACGCAATCGCCCGCTATCAGCGCCTAATGGGCAGGCAAGTTTTTTTTAGCACCGGCACTGATGAATACGGCCAGAAAATTTTTGAAGCCAGCCAAAAGGAGGGTAAGAATGTACAAGATTATGTGGATTATTATGCGCAAAAATTTTTAAACCTGAAAGAAATTTTAAATATTTCAAATGATAATTTCATCAGAACAACCAGTAAAGAAAATATTCTGGCGGCGCAAGAATTTTGGCGTCTGTGCGATGAAAAAGGGGATATAGAGAAAAGAATTTATCAAGGACTTTATTGTGTGGGGTGTGAAAAATTTATCACGGAAAAAGATATAATCAACGGCAAATGCCCCTTGCATCCAAGCCTGGACCTAGAGACAGTGGAAGAAGAAAATTATTTTTTTAAGCTAAGTAATTATAGGCAAGATTTGCTGAAATATCTTAAAAAAGAAAAGTCTATAATCCCGGAATGGCGACGTCAGGAAGCTATTGATTTCGTCCAAAACGCTATGGAAGATTTCTCCATTTCCAGAAGCGTTGAGCGTTTTTCCTGGGGCATACCGATTCCGGGAGACGATAAACAAGTGATGTATGTCTGGTTTGGCGCTTTTATCAATTATATTTCCACCCTGGGTTGGCCGGAGAATAGAGAGCAGTTTAAAAAATTTTGGCAAGAAGGAGAAACAATCCAGACTGCCGGCAAGGATATGGTTAAATTCCAATCGGTAATGTGGCAGGGGATGCTCTTGTCTGCTGGACTGCCAACAACGGATACCATCGTCTATCATGGCTTTATTACCGGTGAGGGAGGAATTAAAATGTCCAAATCCATAGGCAATGTAATTAATCCAGTTGAAATTGTAAAGGAATATGGCACCGACGCGCTTCGATATTTCCTCTTGCGGGAAATTTCACCATTTGAAGACAGCCCATTTACTATGGAGAGGTTTAAGGAATCTTACAATGCCAATTTAGCTAACGGACTGGGGAATTTGGCCTCTCGAGTATTAACATTATCCGAAAAATATTTAGACGAATGTCCGGAGGATCTTGATAATCCCCTAAAGAATCATTTTTTTAATCTTTTAGATAAATTTGATATTAAACAAGGAGTAGATTTTGTTTGGAACCAAATTCAGTTTGTCGATAAGTTGATTCAATCAACAGAACCGTTTAAGGTTGTGAAATTAAACGCAGATGAAGGGAAAAATCTAATTTATCACTTAATACAAAAGCTCTTTGGCATAGCAGAAATGCTAGAGCCTATTTTACCTGAAACGTCTTCTACTCTCAAAAAATTAATTAAAGAAAACAAAAAACCGGAGCAACCATTATTCCCGAGGAAAGATTAATCCATACCCCCACCCTAGCCCTCCCCCTACATAGGGTGAGGGTAAAATTCTACATGTTTACTTACAACGATCCAAAATTAAAACCAAGACGTAAGAAATTGCGCCATAATGAAACCAAAGAAGAAAAACTGCTATGGAATAGTTTACGAAGAAAAAATCTTGGGTATAAATTTTCTCGCCAATATTCTGTCGGTCCGTATATTTTAGACTTTTATTGTGTAGAAAAAAGGATCGCAATTGAATTGGACGGCTCTCAACATTTGGAGAATAAAGATTATGATACAGAAAGAAATAATTATTTATTGATGCATGATATAAAAGTTTTGCGTTTTTGGAATAGAGAAATAAGTGTTAAAATTGATGAAGTTTTAGAAAAGATTAAAAGCGAACTCACTAGCTCCTCACCCTAGTGTAGGGGGAGGTCGGGTGGGGGTATAATTAAAATGAAGAAAGAGCCCAAATACATAGATATACACAGCCATGTTAACTTTAAGGCTTTTGATGAAGACAGGGATGAGGTGATAAAGCGCGCTTTGGCCAATGATACTTGGGTGATAAATGTCGGTACCCAGGTGGATACTTCACGGAAGGCAGTTGAGATGGCGAATGAGTACGAGGAAGGAGTGTATGCAATTATTGGACTTCATCCGATACATACTGGCTCTTCTTACCACGATGAGAAAGAATTGGGTGAAGGCGGAAAAGAGTTTACTTCGCGCGGAGA
>MFVV01000037.1 GCA_001786225.1 Candidatus Nomurabacteria bacterium RIFCSPLOWO2_12_FULL_46_14
ATTTTACGAGCACGGCCAATTTCCACGATTTCAGCATTCACTTTCGCGCCGGCAACATAAGGAGTGCCAATGGTGGTGTCCTGGCCATTATCCCGGAGAAGCACTTTATCAAAAGAAATTTTATCACCAGTCTTATATTCCCGGTCCTTCATTTTCTCAATAGAAAGCACGCTCCCCGAGGAAACTTTGTATTGCTTGCCGCCAGTTTGGATAACCGCAAATTCATCTTTAGCCATATCGGTTTATCCTATAGCAAATTTAACAAAAAAGCAACTCTGTAGTATAATATTCGTATGCAAACCAAAATAATAGAAAGGTATTTCTTCTTCGGTCTCCTTTTAGCCACCTTTATTTTCACCTTTTTGATATTCCGGCCCTTCTGGGTGGTGCTGGTACTAGGCATTTCTTTTTCTATCGTTCTCTACCCGCTGTATGAATCCCTGACCCAAAAGAGGGCGCCGTCCTGGCTTGCCGCTCTAATCACTCTCTTATTTTTCATCATTGTTCTGGTGGGCCCGCTCCTCGTTATCGGCAACATCGTCTTCAACCAATCCCAGGACCTTTACCAAACCGTGGCGGGGAGCAAGGGCTCCTTTCTGCAATCGGTGGAAAATTCCATAAATCAAATCTTGCCCAGGGATATGGCCATCAACGTAAACCAAAAAGCCTCGGATTTAATTTATTCCATCTCCGACAACATCGCTAAAATTTTCGAGACTACTCTGACGACCCTCTTTTCTTTCATTCTGATGCTCTTGTCCATTTTCTATTTCCTGAAAGACGGCGCCAAATGGCGAAAGTCTCTGATTGTTCTCTCCCCTCTGGCGGACAAGGATGATGAAAAAATTATTGAGCGGCTAGCAATAGCCGTCAACGGCGTTATGCGGGGTTATCTCCTAATTGCAATTGTCCAGGGCGCACTCATGGGCATAGGCCTTTTTATCTTCGGCGTGCCCAATCCGGCGCTCTGGGGCGTGGTGGCCGCGGTGGCTTCGCTCATCCCGACTATCGGCACCGCTTTGGTCTCCGTGCCGGCGATAATTTTCCTCTTCGCCATCGGCGAAACCGGGCAAGCTATCGGTCTCTTGGTCTGGGCTTCCATTGCCGTCGGCACTATTGATAACTTCCTCGCTCCATATGTGGTAGGCCGTAAAGTCAATATCTCTCCTCTTTTAATGCTCTTCGCCGTCCTGGGCGGACTTTCCTTCCTGGGACCGGTGGGTATCTTGGTCGGGCCACTGACCTTAAGCCTGCTCTATACCCTTATTTCCATATACCGAAGCGAGTTTAAACCCGCGCTCTAAGTCCCTCGCCGATGGCTTTGCAATTTTACAACACACTGTCGCGACAAAAGGAGAACTTTTCACCTATTAATAAAAACGAGGTCCGGATGTATACCTGCGGCCCGACGGTTTACAACTATCCCCACATAGGCAACTATCGCGCGTATATTTCTGCAGACATTATCAAGCGAGTTTTGATGTATGAAGATTTCAAGGTGCGCCACATAATGAACTTGACCGATGTGGATGACAAAACTATCCGCGACTCCCATAAAGAAGGCAAAACGTTGGGAGATTTTACTGAATTTTATACTAAAGAATTCCTAAAAGACATCAAGTTTTTAAATATAATCCCGCCCCTTCGGTTTACTAAAGCAACCGACAACATCACAGAGATGGTAAAGCTAATAACCGAGCTCCTCGCGCGTGGCCTGGCTTACAAAAGTGAAGATGGCAGTACTTATTTTAACATCAGAAAATTTAAAAATTACGGCAAGCTCTCCGGGGTGGCAATAGAAAATCAAAAGGAAAATGCGTCCGGCAGAATAAAAAAAGACGAATACGAAAAAGACAACATCCAGGACTTCGCCCTTTGGAAGGCCTGGGACCCGGAGGATGGAAATGTTTTCTGGGAGACTTCGCTCGGCAAAGGCCGTCCGGGCTGGCACATAGAATGTTCTGCAATGTCTATGGCTCACCTGGGAGCAGAGCTTGATATTCATACCGGCGGCGTGGATTTGATATTTCCCCACCACGAGAATGAGATAGCTCAGTCCGAAGGCGCTACCGGCAAACAATTTGTAAAGTATTGGCTGCACAATGAATGGGTCTTGGTGGACAATAAAAAAATGTCTAAATCTTTAAAAAATTTTTACACCCTGAGGGATATTATTGATAAGGGAATCAATCCCCTAGCCTTCCGATTTTGGGTTCTAATGGCGAGCTATCGCACCAAGGTTAATTTTAACTGGGACGCCCTCTTAGGCACGGAAACGGCCCTGAAACGGCTCCAGGGCCTCTACCTTGCCCTAGGGCCGGAGCTGGGTGAAATAAGCGAGAGGTATAGGTCTAAATTTAAAAAGCGTCTAGGGGACGACCTGGATACGCCCCGAGCCCTTTCTCTTCTTTGGGATTTAGCGAAAGACGAGAAGATAAGCAACTCCGATAAAAAAGCGACTATTTTGGATTTCGATAAAGTTCTTGGGCTGGGTTTGGAAAATCTAAAAGAAGACCTATCTGCGCAGACAGGAGAAACTCCGGAAGAAATTACAAGATTGGCTGAAAAACGAGAAGAAGCTCGGCGGAACAAAGACTTCCGCCTCTCGGACGAACTCCGAGATAAAATAAATTCTCTAGGCTATGAAGTGAAGGATACTCCAAAAGGCCAAAAGATAGACAAAATATGATTATTCTTTCAATTGAGTATTCATGTTTTTATAGTGGACACCTCCTTTTTTTAATAAAAACATAGCTATATATTCTGAAGTAACCGAAAGACCCCAATTAGATAATAAATTAGCTTCTGTTACTAAATCAAAATTTCCGGTTGTTTTTCCTTGAATTATACTTGCTGCATTAGAATCGTTTAAATCTAATTCTATATGCCTTTGATCTTCTAAATCACATTGTTCCTTAGGAAGAAATTCTCTATTGTGTTTAAAATCTAAATGACGAAATTTTGGCTTTTTATCTACAGTCCAGACATCAGCTCCCATTACACGACAACATCTGGCCAGTACGGGAAAAGGGCCGGAACCCAAATCTAAAATTCTCATTCCCGCAAGAATTTTATTTTCAATAAAAATTTTTGCGTTAAATTTGGATTCATCAAATTCATCCTCCAACATTTGTCTTACTAAAGGATGTCGAGACATTGCTAAAACAAAGAAAAGCTGGCGTAAAGTCGATACACTATTGTAAATCTCCCCTCCCTCTCCAATATTTTCATTGATCCCAGTATACACACCCAACCCCCGAATTAACTTTTTATCAAATTTGTTAAATAATTTACCGAATAATCTAACTATTTCTTTTAAATCTTTTTCAGTAAGAGGTGGAAATTCCAGGACAGAGGCAGGCAAGGAGGGTGCTTTTCCTACTCCAGTATCTGATGTTGTATTCCCTTTCAATCTATCAAACATAAACAAAGCATACCAATAAATAACTTAAAAGTGAAATTGTCGTGTTTAAATCTTCTTCGGGAATAAAAGAGAGGCAACTATGGCAATGCCAAAGGCGGACATGATGATACCGAAGGAGAGAAATGAAGAGATGTGAATGCCGAAAATATCTATCAGCATTTTGCCGCCCACATACACCAAGACGAAGGAAAGGGCCTTCTGCAGGTGGTGGAATTTATAAACCACATTCTCAATCAGGAAGAATAATGCCCGCAGGCCCATAACGGCGAAAATATTGGAGGTAAAAAGGATAAACACGCTCTGGGAGATGGCAAATGCCGCCGGGATGGAATCCACCGCGAAAATTATATCCGTGCTCTCCACCAACAAAATAATCATAAACAATAAGGTGGCATGGATTTTACCGTTTTCCCGGACGAAAAATTTGCCGCCATGCGGATTTTCGGTGAAAGGCAGATAACGCTTGGCCAAACGGAAAACCCGGCCCTGGTGAAAGTTGGCATGATGTTCCCTCTTGCCCCGGAGAAGCTCCAGTCCCGTGTAAATCAGCAAGGCGCCGAAGATATACAAAATGAAATGAAACTTTTCCACGGCATACGCGCCCAGAAAAATAAAAATGCCCCGGAAGACAATCGCCCCCAAGATGCCCCAGAATAATACTCTGTGAAAATATTTTTCTTCCAGCTTGAAGTAGTTAAAAATAAGCAGGATGACGAACAGGTTGTCTACGGAAAGCATCTTCTCGGTGACATAGGCGGAGAGAAATTCTATGGCCGTCACTTTGTCCATAAAGAGAAAAATGAGCGAGGCAAAACCCAAAGAAAGAGCAATCCAAAATACGGATTGCCAAAAGGCGGAAGTGGCGGATATCCTGTGCGCCCGGCGGTTGAAATAGCCCAAGTCTAAGACCAAGAAGCCCAAAATAATAACAGCAAAAACCATTGAGAGATAGCTTTGAATCTCCATGATTAAATGATAACATAGGATATGATAAAAACGATAATTAACGCCAAGAAAACGAAAGACGCGGATGTGGTCTTCTTGCTCACTCCTTACGAAAAAACAGCTTCTTCCCGCAAGGGCACCTCCCGGGGGCCGGATAAAATAATCGCCTGTCTTGACGCTCAAATTGAATTCTTCAGCCGGAAATTCAGAAAAAACGCCAACGATTTTATAAAAATAGGCCTCCAAAAATTAAACAACCTAGAAAAACTCTCTCCGGAAAAGGCGGTCAAAAAAATAGAAGCGGCCTGCGAGAATTTGCTGGCCGGCGATAAATTTATTTTTCTTCTAGGCGGCGAGCATTCCGTTTCCGTCGGCCATCTTTTGGCTTTGACAAAAAAATACAATCCTAAAGATGTAACCATACTCCAAATAGACGCGCATTGCGACCTGCGAGACAACGATGGCGATTACAGCGAGGAGCCGAGTTCCTTCGCTCACTCCGCGGTAATGCGGCGCGCGTCAGGCTTGGACTATCCCATTGTTCAGGTGGGCATTCGCACTTATGCGGAAGAAGAATATAAATATTTTTCAGACCTAAAGAATAAAATCACCGTCTTTGAATGGGGTAATAATATTGTTCCTAAAATCAACGACATCCTAAGCGCCATAAAAACAAAATATCTGTATATTTCCATCGATGTGGATGGCTTTGACCCGGGCGTCATGCCCGGCACTGGCACGCCTGTCCAAGGAGGACTGGAATGGTGGTATGGTTTGGAACTTATTGAGAAAGCAATAGAAAGATATGAATTAGTGGGAGCGGATATTGTAGAGGTTTCTCCGATGAAAGATTCGGTTCTGACCGAATATGGCGCGGCGGATCTCGCTTATCAAATAATCGTAAATAAATTTCTCGGTTAGATCCCCTCTTTTTTGAGTTGTTCGATTAGCTCTCGGGATTTGCGAGAAATTTTGGTCGGAAGCTTGATGTTGAGCTTGATGAGTACGTCTCCACGCTTGTTTTTGCCTGTCGGCACGCCCCTGCCTCGCACCCGCAGAATCTCGCCCAGGGCCACCCCCTCTGGAATTTTAACTTTTATTTCGCCATCCAGAGTCTCTATGGGATATTCCGTGCCCAGAAGTGCATCTGATAATTTAAGATTAAGGTCAGTTATTAAATTATTGCCATCCCGGCGCCAGAGAGGGTGCGACGTCACGTTTACTTTAATGTACAAATCTCCAGCGGCGCCTTTTTTGACCCCTTCGCCGTGGCCGGCCAGGCGAATCATCTCCCCGTCCCGGATGCCGGCCGGAACAACAATAGAAATTTCTTCTTCCCGACGGAGAACTCCTTTGCCCTTGCAAGTTTCGCAAGCGTCTTTGGGCAATTCTCCCGAGCCCAGGCAAGCTTCGCATACTTTGGTGGTTGAAATGGTCCCCAATATTGTGCGTTTAGCCTCGCGGATTTTGCCTTGGCCATTGCAGTTTTTACAAGTTTCCATCTTTGTTCCCTCTTTGGCCCCGCTACCCTTGCAGACAAGGCAGGTAGAGGTTTTGGTAATCAATATTTTTCTTTCCGTGCCAAAAACAGATTCTGAAAAAGAAATCTGAATTTCTGTAGAAATATCTCGCCCGCGCTTCTCGCCTCTCCCCCCGCCGCCCATACCACCACCAAAAAAGTCGCTAAAAATATCATTCAAATTTCCAAAATCAAATTCTACCCCACCATTTTGAAAACCGCCAAAGTCCGAAGCGTTAAAGCCTCCGAAGCCGCCTTGGAAACCTCCGCCGCCTTGGCGCATATTTTCGAATTGAGAACCATATTGGTCATAGTTCGTGCGTTTAGTATCGTCAGATAATACCTGGTAGGCCTCGTTCACCTCTTTGAATTTGGTTTCGTTGCCTTCTTTTTTGTCGGGATGATATTTATGAGCCAGCTTGTAAAAAGCCTTTTTTATTTCATCTTTAGAGGCGTTTTTACCCACTCCGAGAATATTGTAGTAATCTTTTGCCATAGTTATTTCGCCGACACGCTATTTTTTCTCCCTCCTCGCGCATTTACCGCCTTGTCGCTCAAAAAAACAGTGTGTCGGCTTCATATCATATCATAGGTTCGGCTTCTTGGGAAGTCCCGACGCTTTTAGGTCGGGATCCCGACTTATCGTCGGGACTTTCGTCACCACCCTCTTCAACTTCTTCGCCTTTTTCCTTGGTCTTTTTCTTAGTCCGCCCTTCAATAATCGCTTTTTCTTCCGCGCTTCGGATAATGGTGGCTTCTTCTTCGGCAATAAGCTTGGCGGCGGCGTCTTTGGAGATGGAAAACTTGCGTCGGGAGGCGTTAATAATTTCATTCCTAAAAGACGGATGGGTGGGAGGCAGAACCTTAAGAGTCTCCGCGGAAAAAGGGTCGTAGGATTCGCCGTCTATCGTCATTTTTACGTAAAATTCGGTAACCGCGAGATTAATCATGTCTTTGACGTCAAAGAGAGGGGCGAACTCGGGTTTAAGTTTCACCGCGTCTTCGCCACCGATGCGGAAAGTTATAATGCTGCCGGTATTGCCGAGTACGGCGTGCTGGACTTGAGGGATAAGCTGGCCGATGTATTGGTGGGCAATAGTGAGATTAAGAGCGTATTTGCGAGCCTCCGATAAAATATTTTCAAAAGTTTGGGTGACTATATTATGAAACTCGTCCACATACAGATAGAAATCCTTGCGTTCGCTCTCCGGGATCCGGGCGCGTTCCATGCCCGCTTGTTTTATCTTGGTTAAAAACATGGAGCCGAAGAAGGAAGAATTTTCCTCACCGATGCGCCCTTTGGAGAGATTGATGAAAATTATCTTTTCTTCATTCATAAGTTTGGATATGTCAATCTTATTCTGCTTCTGGCCGAAAATATTACGCAGAAGCGGGTCGGATAGAAATTGACCCAGCTTGTTCACCAGAGGAATAATGGCGTCGGTGTCAAACTTCTCCGACCAATCGGCGAATTCAATAGCGAAGAATCGCTTGACCATGTCGTCGGTGATGTATTCCACCACTTTCTGCCGGTAATTGCGGTCGGTCAGCATGGAAATCATCCCGCGCATGGTGGCGTGCGGGTAGTCTAATAATGCCAAACAGGTAAAGCGAAAAACGTGCTCTAGGCGGGGCGTCCAGTTGGCGCCGAATTGCTTTTGCAAAACTTCAATCAGCCCTTGGGTCAAAATGAATTTAAAGGAAGGGTCCACATTGGCAAGTGGGTTGAAGGAGGAGGGAAAGTCTGAATCATTCGGGTCAATCAAGCAGACATCTTCAATCCGCTCTTTGGGGATATAGTCCAGAATCGCCTCAATGACATCGCCGTGGGGGTCCATTAGGCACAGACCGTGGCCATAAGATACGTCTTGACGGATGAGAAGCTCTAGGAGTTTAGATTTGCCCACGCCGGATTTACCGACGATGTAGAGGTGGCGCCGCCGGTCCACCCGCTTGATGCCGAAAATGAATTTCTTTTCCTCCAGGGCGGCCACGTAGTTAGTGCGTCCGATAAAAGAAACATCTTCCGGCTTGACCCTCCCAAAAACCGGTAATTCCGGCGGTGGCGGCCCGTATTTGATTATCTGGACGCGATTAGGCTTAGGCATATATTATTATATTATCATAATCCACCTCACTCTGCCCTCTCCTTAACAAGGAGAGGGTTCAGGAGAGGTTAATACACTTCCTGCTGATAGCATTTCTCGCAATAAACTATCTCTGGCCTGTCTGGGGCATAGCTGGTTTCAAATTCGTTCGGGCACACGCCTTCATGCCCATGGTTGGCTGTCGCTTGCGGTGAGCCCGCCCTACCGCACATGCACTGCCGATGCCAGAGTTTAAAAGGGTTCCTCTTTTTCAACCTCTGATAATGACGGCAGTTGGGGCAAAGACGAGGCAAGGCGATATTTAATTTTTTATGAAATTTCAATTCCATGTCGGTTATCTTGAAGGCTAGAGTGCATTGCTCGTTGCACTTTTCTCCGTGGAGACAACCTATCACCTTCCCGACTATAGACTCATTTGTATCTTTGATGTGATCCGGCAGGTCTTTGGAATTTACTTCTATGGCATAGCTCCTTTGTGTCACTTCCTTCCACCGAAATCCTGCCTGCAGGGCTTCTGTTTCTGTTTTTGGATAATATTCATTGGCTATGGTTTCATTATAAGCAAAAGGTGAAATCTCCGACGGGAAAAATTCTCCATATTTATAAATCCGGCTTTGTTTGTCCACATAAGGCATTGTATTCATATGCTCGATAATTTTCGGCAAAAGTTTTTTATATTCTTCTTTGGTATATCTTTTATTTAAAATAACATATTCCTGATTCCTTATTCCTATGCAACCAAATAAATAACCGGCGCTAAAACACATATAGGTATATTGTGCTTCTTGACAAGTATGATTGATGATAGAGAACATTTGCCGATAGCCCTGAATCCCGGTATCAAATATTTCATAGCCTTCCTCCGCTTTAGCGCCAATGCCGTAACCATCGTAGCACTCTTTTATGCCAGCCGCTCCGTGAATTATATATTTGGAATTTTCCGCCTCACTGAAAATATCAAAAACCATTTTGCTGTTCTTGGAAAACATCACGTTGTCCCCGGTAACGTCTTTGGATTTATAGATAAAAGCAAAACGCCGGAATTGATTCTTGATAAAATTTTTATATTCTTTTTTGAATCGTTCCAGTACCTCATAACTCCCGAAGTCATATTTAGCGCGTTCTTTATCGTATTCTTCTTTCGTATACTGCTTGTTGAATATGCAATGCTTTTTATGCCTTAAATTCATACAGCCTAAACAATTCTGCAAGTTAAGGCAGGAAGTTAAAAAATAAGAATCAATGCATTCATCGCTGTCGTAGCTAAAATGAGTATTAAAAAGAGCATTGCATAAAACATCTTCGTAGCACTGCTCCGATTTGCCTACTTTATATAAATCTATAGAGTCTTTGCTCTCAAAAACACCCGTGGAATACGAGACATTTTCATTGGAATAAGCTGCGAAAGTCAGGTAGCAATTCCGGCAACCTTCATTATGGTTACCGTAATCGCTGTTTACGCAATTACTGTTGCCTAAATTCATAAGTGGCACGCGATGCAATAATTCGCTAAATTGCTCAAAGAAAGGTTTGGGGAAATCATAATCTTGTCCGTAAGCCAAAGGGTCCCATTTGTCTCCCCACCAAATATCCCGGTCGTATACCACCAGATTGGTCTCCGGCGCAAACATTGTAATAATCGGCTTGCCGGAAAATGCGCATTTATTATGATAGAGTGTCCTTTCATTGCGCCAAATAAATCTCCTGACAATCCGGCACTCCGGGCAGAATGTCGGTGGCGGTACTTTTATTTTCTCGTAAAAATTAAAATCCTCCAGTTCAATTACGAAATCTTTTTTGCAATTCTGACAGATTTTAGATTCAGTTTTCACCATTGGATTATAAGGCTATTTTAGCTTTTTTGCAAGAAATTTACAAATAATTATCTTTGTAACACTGATCACAATACAAATGCCAGTTCTCTTTGGAATTATAAAACGTTTTAATTTTTATATTGCATAATTCACAAACACCATCATGCATTCGGTAGTTTCCAATGTGACTGAATCTTGTCCGCATTCTTTGATGAGGGTGAATAGTTGGAATGGGTATATTGTTATCTCGGTAAAACTTAAGTTCACTTTTCACTATGCGGAAGGGTCGGCCTGTTTCTTCACAAATAATCGCTTTATTCATAATTTCATCGTCAACTTCAGTAATTGTGTCTGGAATTTCCTGCGCGCTTAATGTGGCCATATCTCCAACATCTATTTCCATATCTGGCTGCCAAAGCGCACCCATTTTCTGAACTTCTGCTTTATTCAACGGAAACACAAAATCAGCCTGTGAGCCATTATAAGCAAAAGAACTCATAGTAAACGGGGGGAATTCCCCATATTCTCCCTTTCCCAGAAGAACAAATTTAATTTTATCTAATTCTTTAAAGTATTTTTTTGGTTCATATTGGTAATTAAAAATGCAGTAATTTTTATTTTCGAGGCCGACACAAGCGAAACAATTTTGCACATTACGGCAATTAATCAAAAACTCTGAATCAAGAATAAATTTTGAAAGGAAAGAAAATTTTACATTTGATGAATCGGACCCAATGCCTATCGTTTGATACAGTTTCTCTGAACCACCAGATATTGAAGCATCCATAGAGTCCCTATTTCCAAGAAGCTGGTCGCAATGCAAGGAATGTTCCGTCCTCCGAGCATAAATAATGTCATAACAGTTGCGAGAGTTAAATATATTCACTCCAGAAACATTTTCTGTCCGCTCATGACGAGAGGCGCGCACAGGATGGATTTTAACGAATTCCCAGAAACGTTCTTTTATCTTTGATAATAAATCTCGACTGGGTAAATTCAACTCTTGGATTTTTTCTTCATAATTTTCTTTAGTGAGCTGTTCGTTAAAAAAACAATAACTTTTATTGCGCAAATTTACACAACCAAAACATTTTATACAATTATTACAGTCATATAAAAATTGAGAATCAATGCAATTATCAGAAAAGTAAAGATAACGGCAATTATAACATTTATCAGACGACACAAGCTCGTAAGAATTTTCTACATTGCGCACAATCAGACAATCCATAACGGAACGCGAGCTAAAAACATTAACCGAATACCAAACATCTTCCGACATCCATCCCCCGCTTACATAGTAGCCATTTTTAAGATTTCTACCGTTTATAGAGTACTCGCTGTTTATATTGGATGGGTCGCGAATAATGGAAGGTTGAGGAACTTTTAGCCTGAAATCTAAAAACTGTTCGAAAAATGGTCGTTTAGCATCATAAAAAGTGCCATATGTATATGGATCAAAATTATCTTGATAACTTTTAATATCATAAACTATTAATGAAGAAACCAGAGGAACATAAGATATAATTTTATCTTTTGAGCCTGGAGCATTATTAGGACGTTTATATAAATTTATCTGATTTACAAAAGAAAACCGTTTTTGCCTCCTGCATGTTGGACACAATTTTGGAGGAGGCACGCGTAGTAATTTATAAAAATTAATATCCTCAGCAGTAATCTCGAACTTTTTTTCACAATATTTTGAAATATCTTTCCATTCGCATTCCCGCTCATGCGGCGCAAGATTCTCCAGAATTTCATTCAGGAGCGCGTCGAATTTCGGGGTTTTAGATTCTTTGTTCATATTACTGACTTAACAAACTTGACGGCCGTCCAAAAGTGTTAAGCATTATCTAGAATAAAATCCTGGACGCACTTTTTACATTTTCTGATTTCTGATTTCATTCTAGAATTTTCCTTAAAACATCTTCCGGTACTTCTTTGACCGCTGTTTTAGGCGTGTAGTCCGGGACGGAAAGCGGCGGCCGAGGCGGGGGCGAAATGGGAAGAGGGGAAGGTACATTATCCAACGCCGGCGGCCTAGAGCTTGTTGTTTCCGTCTCTGGAGCCGAAACAGGCACCTTGTCGCTAATTATATCCTTTAGTTTTTCCATCGCTTCCGGAGTGGCCGCACGGTCCCCGCCCGAAAATTGGCGAGTAAGTTTCGGCGGTATGGTAACGCTTTTATTTTTCAAACTGTCTAAAGAAATTGGCGGGAGCGAGGGCGAGGGCGACGCAACCGTCTCTAATGAACTTTTATCTTCAGCTGTTATTTTGCTTAGCGCTTCCCGCAAAGCCAAGTTTTCGCCCGGTTTTTCTTTTGGTCTAAATTTATCCTCCTTACCGCCCGAACGACGAGAATCCTGCCCAACTTTGTCATTCAGGCGGGCATCGGGTCGGGCGGGTTTCTTTTTGCCACTAAACGACGTCGGCGCGGCTGAAGTTCCCTGACTATCCGAGCCAGTTTCGGCAACCGGCGCGAACTCAATGCCCAAGTCTGCCAGGGGTTTATAGAAGCGTGTTTCTTCTCGCTTGGTTTCTTTCGCCGACCGGGGACTCGGCTTGATTTCCCCCGACTTGATTTTGTCTACGCAATCCCGGCAATAAACCGGCCGCCCCGGCTCGGGCTTGAAGGGCACGGTGTCCTCCCGTCCGCAATTGGAGCAGATTATTTTAAATTTATCTCCGGTCGGCGACGGCGAACCCACATCGCCGAGGGACATCCCGCTCCAATCTATTATTTCTTTCTCCACCACTTCCCGCGGACGGCAATATAATCTACGGGAAGCCTCGATGACCTCGTCTTCCACCTTTTTATCACCGCTCTTAACCAAGGGCGGGAGAGTCCGAGCGGAGAAAGGCCGGGAGGTTACGCCGTCAATCATTAATTTCATATAAACTTTATAATTCGGCAGATTGACGATATCCTGGGGGGTAAATTCGGGCTCAAATTCCTTTTCTAGAAAATCCGCGTCATCCGCGCCCACCCGGAAAACTATCATCGTGCCCACGTTGCCGAATACCGCATCGCGCACCGCGGAGCTCTTGTCGGAGATAAGCTGGGCGGTGTACTGGTGCGCCACGGTCAGATTCAATCTATACTTTCTTGCCTCGGAGAGAATACCGGCAAAAGCGTCGGTGACGAAATTCTGAAACTCGTCCACATACAAGTAAAAATCTTTCCGTTCATCCTCCGGAATACGTACCCGTTCCATGGCCGCGAGCTGTATCTTGGTGATAATCATACCGCCGAGGAGGCCGGAGTTGTCCTCGCCGATGCGCCCTTTAGAGACGTTCACCAAGAAGATTTTGCCCTCATTCATTATGTTAAAAATATCTATGGTGCTCTTGGACTGGCCGACGACGTTGCGAATGATGGAAGTGGAGAGAAACTGGCCGACCTTGTTCTGGATGGGAGCTATGGCTTCGTTGCGGAACTTATCCTGCCAAGCCTCATACTCGTGAACCCAAAAGGCCTTAATCACCGGGTCTTTCAAATTGGAAATTATTTTCTGGCGGTAATCTTTGTCCACCAACATGCGCGGAATTCCAAGAAGAGTGGTGCCGGGAGTGTCTAAGAGAGCCAAGATGGCGTTGTTTAAAATATATTCCATCCGAGCGCTCCAGGCATT
Organism: Candidatus Nomurabacteria bacterium RIFCSPLOWO2_12_FULL_46_14; assembly: GCA_001786225.1. Classification (GTDB taxonomy): domain Bacteria; phylum Patescibacteriota; class Minisyncoccia; order Phycocordibacterales; family UBA9973; genus UBA9973. The sequence continues at coordinate 13,443 of MFVV01000037.1, forward strand.
GGCCCAAATTTTGGTGAAGATGCCCATAAGACCAGAGGCCACCAAATGCTTGTATTTGGGGTCAATAAGCTCAAGGACATTGAAGCCGACATGGTAATCAGAATCGGCGGGATTAAAGTAAATTACATCTTTCATCCGCTCCGGCGGAATGACGGAAAGGACCGCTTCCACATTCTCGCCGTGGGGGTCCACCAGGCAGACGCCGTCGCCGTTACGGATATTCTGGGTAATCATATTGAACATCAATACCGATTTACCGGTACCCGACTTACCGAGCAGATAAACATGCTGGCGCCGGTCTTTGCGCTTAATGCCAAAAAGATTATTTTTATCCCGATAGGTAGTGAGGCCTAGGTAGGTGATTTCTTTATTTTGGGGTATCTCCGGCATGTCCATATGCCAGAATTATAACATTCAATTATAACTTTGAAAATAAGAGAAAGCAGGCCGGCCCAGCAAAGCTGAACCGGCCCCTTTGAGCGCCTGAGCAGGGGTTCTTGTTCTCTTAGATTTGCTTTACGCAGGTCGACCGAAGTAGACCAGCTACTTGCAAACCGGAATTACCCCCAAACTCTTTCGGCTACTCGATGTGCGGACGATTCAGGGCCTCTACAGCCCTGTCGCAGACGGCCCGCTTCAAGTAGACATTGTCAAGTAAAAAAGCCTTCTCAAGAAGGCTTTTTTACTTGTTTCCTTTTTATTGTTTGGGAGCTTCACCTTCGGGATTCTCATCTGCCGGCTTTTCTTTGAATTCCGCGTCTCGCACTTCTCCGGGCTGTTCTTCCGGAGTTGTTTGTCCAGGGCTGCCGGTTTGGCCCGTCTCGGGAGCGGCTTTGCTTAGCGCCTCGCCGATTTTGGACATTTCAGTCGAGAGTTCTTCGGTCGCTTTTTTAATGGCCTCTATATCTCCTCCGTCTTTAACTCCGCGCAGGGCGGAGATTTTGCCGTTGACCGCGTCTTTGATTTCCGCGGGAATTTTTACCTCATTATCCTTCAGCGCTTTCTCGGCAGTATAAATAATCATTTCTGCCGTATTTTTCACATCTACTAATTCCTTTTTCTTCTTGTCGTCCTCGGCGTGGAGCTCCGCATCGGCCTGCATTTTCTTGATTTCATCTTCTTTAAGTCCGGAGCTGGCTTCTATTTTAATAGATTGCGTTTTACCAGAAGCCTTATCCTTGGCGGTAACATTCAAGATTCCGTTCGCATCCACGTCAAAAGAAACCTCGATCTGGGGAATCCCCCGAGGCGCTGGCGGGACACCGTCCAATATGAATCGGCCGAGGGATTTGTTGTCCCCAGCCATCGGCCGCTCGCCTTGGACCACGTGAATCTCCACCGAAGTCTGATTATCGGCCGCGGTGGAAAATATCTGGGACTTGCTCGCCGGAATAGTAGTGTTGCGGTCAATTAGTTTGGTGGCCACGCCACCTAAAGTTTCAATGCCGAGGGATAGCGGAATGACGTCCAGAAGAAGCACATCCCGCACATCGCCGGCCAAGACGCCAGCCTGCACCGCGGCGCCCAACGCCACTACCTCGTCCGGATTGATGGACATATTCGGCGTTTTGCCGAAGAGGTTTTTGACCGCTTCCACGATAGCCGGCATCCGGGTCTGGCCGCCGACCATTATGATTTCATTTATTTCTTCCATCTTGAAAGGCGAAGCGGCTAAAGCCCTCTTGGTAATTTCTATGGACCGGTCAATATATTCTTTGGCCAGAGACTCCAAGGTGGCCCGGGACATTTTAAGCAGTAAGTGCTTGGGACCGGAGGCGTCCGAAGTAATGAAGGGAATATTGATTTCCGCCTCCAAAGTGGTGGAGAGCTCGTGCTTGGCCTTCTCCGCCGCTTCCTTGAGTCGTTGGAGGGCTAAGGCATCGCGGGTGACGTCAATACCAGACTCCTTTTTGTATTCTTCGGCAATCCAAGCGATTATTTTGCGGTCAATGTCCCCGCCGCCCATGTGAGAGTCGCCGTCGGTGGATTTGACTTCAATGACATCGTCGCCTATTTCCAGAACCGACACGTCAAAAGTCCCGCCACCGAAGTCATAGACAACTATCTTTTCGTTTTTCTTTTTATTAAAACCGTAAGCCAGCGCCGCCGCTGTCGGCTCATTGATAATGCGC
>MFVV01000038.1:0-334 GCA_001786225.1 Candidatus Nomurabacteria bacterium RIFCSPLOWO2_12_FULL_46_14
CCAGCCGAGCGATTGAAAGATATTTTCATTTTGGAGAGAGGCAAATCCAAGTCGTCGTGAATCACCACCAGATTTTCCAGGTCCTTTTTTGTCTTTACTAAAGGCGCCAAGGCTTTGCCGGAATTGTTCATAAAAGTGTCCGGGGTTGGGAATTTGATTTTCTCGTTAATTTTTTGACGAATTAGTTCCACCATAATCCGCCCGGCATTATGGCGGGTGTTTTGATATTCTTCTCCGGGATTGCCTAAGCCGACAACAATTTTCATAATTCAATTCTAAAACAAATACAGCCGTGACGTCAATGTTTTTTTATGTTATATTATGACTATGACCA
>MFVV01000038.1:399-15624 GCA_001786225.1 Candidatus Nomurabacteria bacterium RIFCSPLOWO2_12_FULL_46_14
GTCATCCCCGTCCGCACCTGGATCGCCCAGCCTTTCATCGTTTCCGGTTCCTCTATGTCCCCCACTTTTGAAAACTCGGAGTACATAATCTTAGACGAACTCTCGTATCGCTTAGGCGAGCCCAAGCGGGGCGACGTGGTCGTTTTCAAGTACCCGAACGACACCACCAAATTTTTCATCAAAAGAATTATCGGTCTGCCGGGGGAAACGGTCAGCATTAAAGACGGCGTAGTAACCATAATCAACAAGGAGAATCCGAAGGGTTTGGTTCTAGCCGAGCCCTATATCAAAAACAAATCCAGAGACGCCAAGAAATTTTCACTTCAAGATAACGAGTACTTCGTTATGGGCGACAACCGCGGAGCCAGTTCGGATTCCAGAATATGGGGCGCGGTGCCGCGCGACCTTATGGTGGGCAAAACATTTCTACGGCTTTATCCTCTGAATCGGATAAGCATTCTGCCCGGGCAATTAAAACAATAAATAAAAAAATATGGCGGATGCCGGCAAAAAAAAATCAAAAGAGATAGCCTCACCCAAGGGCACCAGAGACATTCTGGACGAGGAGTATTATTCATTTCAGGGATTTTTTGAAAAAGCGCAGGAGGTAGCGGTATATTATGGCTTCAAGCCGATTGATACTCCCGTCTTGGAACACGCGGAACTTTTTGAGAGCGGCATCGGCCGTGGCACGGATATAGTGGATAAGGAAATGTATACCTTAAGAACCCGCGGTGGCGACCATCTGGCCCTCCGGCCGGAACACACCGCGCCCCTCTTGCGCGCTTATATTGAACACGGTATGCAGAACCTGCCCCAGCCGGTGCTCTATTATCAATACGGACCTATTTTCCGGCACGACAGCCCCCAGCGCGGCCGCTACCGGCAGTTCTGGCAATTTGATATGGACTCCTTGGGTAGCGACAAAAGTATCTTAGACGCGATGATAATTAAAATGGGCATAAGCATTCTGGAAGAAGCTGGTGCTCAAAATCTTTCCGTAGATATCAATTCCATCGGCGACCGGGAATGCCGTGGCGCTTACATCAAGGAATTAACCAACTATTACAAAAAACATTTAGGCAGTCTCTCGGCCGTGGACCGCGAAAGGCTCAAGACCAATCCCCTCCGCATCCTGGATTCCAAAGACCCTAAAACCATGGAGGTCAACGCCGCAGCGCCGGACTCCATCTCCTACCTCTGCGCCGCCTGCAAAAAGCATTTCAAAGAAGTTTTGGAATTCTTGGAAGAAATGGGCGTGGGCTACAATATCAACAAAAATCTGGTGCGCGGTCTCTCTTACTATTCTCGGACGGTCTTTGAGATTGTGGAAGAGAGAGGCAATGAGGACCAAGCTCCACTAGCCCTCGCCGGCGGCGGACGCTACGATTATTTGGCGCGCCAAATCGGCGGTAAACGCGATGTGCCGGCAGTGGGTATATCCATCGGCGTGGACCGCATCGTCGCTTCGCCTTGGTATAAAAAGCTCTCACCACGCATAATCAAAAAGCCGAAAATTTATTTCATCCAGCTGGGCGCTGAGGCCAAGTTGAAGAGCCTCAACATTATTGAAATACTGCGCAAAGCCCATATCCCCATCGCCCAATCTCTCTCCCGAGAAACTCTCTCCTCCCAGCTCGCTATCGCCGAGAAACTCTCCATCCCCTATGCCATAATCTTCGGTGTTAAAGAGGCAATTGACAATTCGGTCATTGTCCGGGATATGGGTAGCCGTTCCCAGGAAACGGTCAAACTGGGCAAACTGCTCCAACACCTGAAGGAGTTAAAATAAAAAACAACCTCGCATGAGGAAAATTCTGCAAAAAGAGGATAAAGTTTTGAGGCGAATCGCCAAAGAAGTTCCGGTTGGGAAAATAACCTCGCTGGAAATTAAAAAAACCCTCCGGGAGATGTCCGCCGCCTTGGCCAGCCAAAAAGACGGCGTGGCCATCGCCGCGCCGCAGATTGGCTATTCTCTGCGGATTTTCTTGGTTTCCGGTAAGATTTTCAATAAAAGGTCGGACCTTGGGGATTCAAAAAGGTCCGACCTTAGAGATTCAAAAAAATATCCTGATTTAATATTCATCAATCCTAAAATTCTAAAACTCTCCCGGGATAAGGATTGGCTACCGGAGGGCTGTCTTTCCGTCCGGTGGCTTTACGGCCAAACCTTAAGGTCTAAAAAGGTCCGGATTGAAGCTTATGACGAGAAGGGAAAAAAATTCACCCGGGGCGCCGCGGGCCTCCTGGCCCAGATTTTCCAGCACGAAACCGACCATTTAAACGGCGTGCTTTTTATCGACCACGCCAAAGAAGTAAAAGAGGAAAAGCCCAATGCCCAATGATTCTAAAATAAATTTTGTATTTTTCGGCACATCCGAGGAAGCGGTTTATGCCTTAGAAGCTCTGGAAGTTGGTGGATTTATGCCTCGGCTGATAGTTACCGCACCGGACAAACCAGCTGGTCGGCATTTAGCCCTGACGGCACCTCTGGCGAAAAAATGGGCCCTAGGGCGTCAAATACCCGTATTTCAGCCCGAAAAATTAGACCCGAACGCGATCCAATTCATTGCGGAGCAAAAAACCGATATTTTCGTAGTAGTGGGATACGGAAAAATTTTGCCAAAAAATTTATTAGAACTGCCAAAGGGAAAAACAATTAATATTCACCCTTCTCTTTTGCCTTTGTACCGAGGGCCCGCGCCGATAGAAGGACCAATTCTCGATGGCGCTGGCGCTACCGGCGTTACCCTAATGATGATGGATGCCGAAGCTGACCATGGGCCGATTATTCTGCAAGAAAAATACATACTTAACGATACGGAAACAACTCCGGAGCTTACAAAAATCCTGTTTATCCGGGGTGGCGAATTGCTGGCGAATATTCTACCCGACTGGCTTGTCGGCAGAATGATTCCGCGAGCCCAAGACCACACCCAAGCAACTTATACAAAAAAAATCAAAAAAGAGGACGGACTAGTAAACCTGGAAACCGATTCTGATGAAACTCTGTGGCGAAAATTCCGCGCTTATTCCCATTGGCCCAGAATTTTCTTTTTTGAGAATAGTAAAAGGATTATAATCACAAAAGCCAGATTAGAAAATGAAAAATTCATTATAGAAAAAATTATCCCAGAGGGCGGCAAGGAGCAAATCTATAAATCAAACTAAAGAGGTATGCTAATTACTTCCGCCAATTTCGGACACCTTTAACTAAATCTTTAATACGACGAGCGCCATATTCCCACATGGCTCTTTTCTTATTCTTTTTTTTTCTTACAGCCCGGAAAAGATTTTCGTTGACCTCATCGATAGCTGTATACAGGTCTTCCCGCTCTGCGCTGTGATAAAATTCCTCGCCGTCTATTTTTATCAGGCACTCCGCCCGAAAAAAATCGCCGGACTTGTGATGATTGGTCGTTTTGGCAACTTCAAAATTAGCCACTACTTCTCCCCCGCTCTCGGAGATTTTACCAAGCAGTTTTTCCAGATTGGTAATCCTTTTCTCCACATAATCCCGAATGGAATCCGTCAATTGGAGGTTGGTGACCAGTAAATTTATTTTGACTACGGGACTCATTCCTCAATTATAACATAATATCTCAATACTTCATCCCGCGAACCAGAGCTTTGAGAATCAGGTCTAAATCCATGGCCGCCACGTTTATCACCCGGTCGCCACCGCCATAATAAATCAAGAGCTGGCCGCCTTTGACCACCATGCCGCAAGGAAAAACCACATTGTCCACCACTCCCTTCTTCTCATATTCTTCTTCCGGCTCCAAGATGGCATCCGTGCTCCGGGCGAGCACAAGTCCGGGGTCTTTAGAATCCAAAAGCGCCGCCCCGATGCGGTAAGTATGATGATTCTTAGAAACGCCGTGATACAGGAGGAGCCAGCCGTACTTGGTTTTAACGGGCGGAGCGGCAATGCCCACCTTTTCGCTATCCCAGGTGTTCGCGCGGGGGCCGATAACGCGAATGCACTTCTCCACCAGTTCACCCTTAAAATCCAGAGACTCCAAATAGTCCCCACAAATTTCATTGCCTACCCGATGCGCGATAAAATAACCGTCTTTGAATTTCTTGGGGAAAAGGCAGGCATCTTTATCATCCAAAGACGGCGGAGTTACCAGGGCAGGCTTGCTCCAATCCCACTTTTTTGCCAAAAAATTTTTCACCGCTATGAAAGACACCGCAACCCGAGGCGGGCTCGCGCTGTCATAGGCGGTATAGCACATGTAAATATTCTGTCCTATTTTTGTCAAGCGCGGGTCCTCGCAACCGGAATTGGCATTGCTTATTTTTTTGCTTTCAAATTCTTCTCTGGGGAAATAAATAGGGTCGGGCAACCTTTCTATGATATCAACGCCGTTTTTGGTGGCGGCGTAACCTAAGGTGGAAGTATTGTCGGGAGAGAGCGCCCGATATACCAGATGAATTTTGCCGGCAAGCGCTATGGCCGCGGGGTTGAAGGTCGCCTTGGCTTCCCAAGCATGCTCCTCCGAGGGAGTAATAATCGGTTTCGGGGACAAACGCCGGAAATGCCATTGCTCGCTTTGAGCCGGATGAATACTACCGATTAAATCCCGGAGGGATACTCGGGCAATACAGCCGGTAGTGTCCGCGGCGCCATAATAAATGGTTAAAATGTCGCCTTTTAAGAGCGCTCCGCTGGGAAAAACTACATTGGGTACAAAACCGGAGAGTTCATAGTGAGCTTCGGGCACTATTAAGGGGCCACTGGTCCGGCCGATAATTTTCTTTGGGTCTTCCAAATCCAAAAGCAAGGCTTCAACGCCGAAAATCCGGAGATTGTTTTCGTCACCCCCGAAGTAATTCTGAATATGAGAATAAATCAGGAGCCAGCCGTACGGAGTTTTTATCGGCGGCGCGCCGACTTCCACATGGTCTCGGTCGGAGCGCTTGGGGTCAATGACATAGTCATTTATATTCTCCTGCCATTTTTCCCAAAAAGACGGAGTCCATAAATCTTCCATCCGGTCGGCGTAAGCCAACGCCATTTTGGCCGGCGGCGAATCCGTATGCGCTGAAAAAATTACAGCAATCTTACCCCCCACCCTCTCCGGGAAAAGCGCCATGGCTTTGGCGTTAAAAGGAGTAACCAAGTGGCGCTCGGCCGAATTTTTTAAATTTTTAGAGATAGCTACCGCCACCTTGATGCTCTCCGCGTTGGGTGGATAGGCGGAGAGAGCGGTGTAAAAAATGTAGTAATTACCCTCAAAATAAGTAACCCGCGGGTCCTCACAGCCATATTTTTCCCATTCTTCCAGGGGTACAATAAATGGCACACGCTCCCCAAAATGCCTGCCGTCTTTAGACTTCCCAATGCCGATGGTGGAAATCTGATGCGGGTTCTGCAGGACGTCCGGGGCGGAAATAGCCCGATATAGGCCGTAGACACTCCGGCCACGTTGGATGGGACAAATATTGAAGGTCGCAAATTCTTCCCAATAATGATTTTTGTCCGGGATAAGAATCGGGTTGTGTTCGGATTTCTTGACGACAAACATAAATTATTTAGGCAGGGGGACGTCCTCTAATTTGTTGTTTTTAAGTTTGGCCACTTTGTTGTTTCTTAGGTCTTCCAGCAGGTCTTCCAATTCTATGGAAGCCACGCAGGCCACCCGATCTGCGCCGCCGTAATAGACGAAAAGTTTTTTATTCAAAACCACCGCGCCGCAGGAGTAGATTACTCCCCATTTATGCCCTTCGTTTTCATAAAATTTTTCCGGTTCCAGGATGGGGCTCGGCGAGCGATAAATAATTCGAGTCGGGTCTTTGGCGTCCAAAATCATGGCGAAGAGCTTGTATTGCCCGGGGTCCCGCTCTTCAATGCCGTGGTAGAGAATGAGCCAGCCCAGCCGGGTTTTAATGGGCGTGGGACCCACGCCGCGGATGCCGCGCTCCCTTTTCCCCCATTCCGGCGAACCTTGATGGACGCTGTGGATGAAATTTTTGCCGTCAAGCTCATCCAGACTGTTAAAATAATCTATCTTTATCCGTGGCGAAAGACTGTGCAAAATGGCAAACCGCCCCAGAATTTTCTCGGGGAATAGCACCCAATTCTTGTGAATCTCGTGAGGCGGTGAAATCATCACCGCTTTTTGCCAATTCCATTTTTTCTTTTTGAAATCCTCAAGGCTAATCGAGGTTAGAGCGATGCGCACCGAGCCCCAGCCGTCAAAAGCGGTGTAAAGCATATAAACCCTATCGCCCAAGAGAGTCAGACGCGGGTCTTCACAGCCGCCGTTCCAGCCGCCGCCGGAGAGATAAACAATCGGCGAGAGGGATAAATCCGGCTTGCTCCCGCCGCTCCATCTTTTGTAAACAAAATAGGGCAATCTATCCCGGATGCGGAGGCCATCGTCGCTCCGGGCGTAGCCCAAGGTGGAAGAATCGTCCTCGCCTATGGCGCGATAGATGATATAGACTTTGCCGTCGGAGAGGAAAGCCGCGGGGTTGAAAGTAGCTTTGGATTCCCAAGCGTAAGACCGTGGCTCAATGATGGGATTCTGGGGCGCCCGCTTCAAACTCAAAGGCTTGGGCGCGGGTTTTTTGCGGAGTATCTTACTCTTAGCTCTGATTTCTCGACCGACTACTTTTTTTACCAGTTTAGCCATAATAGTTTAGGCTCTGCCATATTTATCCTCGTAACGAATTTCATCATTTTCGTCAAACACTCCGGTAGCTATCTCCAAGACGGAGATGCCTTGCGGGCCCGCCTGGAGTTTGTGTTTATGGAGCGCGGGAATATTAAACTCGTCCCCGGCTTTGGCATTATATTCCGTCTCGCCTATCCACACTTTTGCCTCACCTTCTAAAACTCGCCAGAATTCAGCGCGCTCCTGGTGGGATTGCAAACTTAATTCTTCATCGGGCTTAACCGATAATATTTTCACCGTGGAAGACAAATTATGGCTAAATTGCCGGAAATTGCCCCAGGGTCTCTCCACTTGGAATACTTTAAGCTCGCTTGCCATTGTTCTTAATTATACTCTTATTTTTATATTCTTCCAAGAGGACAGAAGAGCTCCGGATTTTGCCGCCCCGGCCGACATTAAAAGCCATTTCAATACCGAGCTTTCGGCAGAGCTTGTATTCCGGAATATTGTCGGCAAATCGGTCCCCACCGTTGGCAAAAACATCCGGCCGAATCTTGCTAAGTTCCCGGCAGACGCTGATGTCTTTGGTGTTTTTTTTGTGGCCGGTCAGAATAACTTCATCCACCGTTCGTAGAGCCTCTATTATTTCTTTACGCTCTCGGCCTGGCATAAAGATATGCCGGCCTTTGAGCTTTTTCCAATTATCATTATTTAAGATAACCACCAGTCTCCCGCCCAGCTTCCTGGCCGCCGCGAATAAACGCACATGCCCGATGTGAATCGGGTCAAAGCCGCCGGAAACCGCCACCATTTTTTCCTTCTTGTTTTTTATTTTAATTCTTTTAGTCATTAGAATCTGCCTTCCCCTACCCCTGGGGTAGGGGAAAATTTAAAATTTATAACCTGAAAGTAAAAGAATAACGACCAGGATAGAAAGAATAACGACCAGAATCGGCGGAATGCGCCACCACCAATTTTTCTCGCTCATGGTTGTCTTAAACATTTTATAACCTTCCCGGAAAATGTATATGGGCAGAACGATGGCAATGAAGAAGATTATATTAAAAATAGACATGATATTATTTTATCATAAGTTTAATCTGATTTATGTTTGAGCCAGGCTTGAAAAATTATAAAGAGCACGACAATTAAGAGCACAAGGCCCACGCCGACATACACGCTTTTGAGAGTTTCCGCCAGATAGGTGTAGCCGAGGCCAGCTAGATAGCCGACCGGCCCGAGCGCCACAATCCAGGCCAGAATCGCGACCATGTTGTAAGCCATAAATTTAGAAAGAGGAAATCCGGTTCGGCTTAAATACAAATAAGTCGGGAGACGGGCGCCATAGATGAATTTGACCACAAACAAAGTCAGGAAAAAATTCCCGTTATGCAGACGATGCACAGTCTGGTGTAAAAAGGCCAGAAAATTCGCTAACCGGCCAGGTTTTATATTTCTGGCCAGACGGCTCCGAAAGAGAAGAAACCACAAGGCATCGGCCACGCTAGTACCCAAAAGTCCAAAGACGACTATCGCCCAAATAGGCACCAAGTTTATCGCGGCCATAAAACCAAAAGCGAGGAGCAGATAATCGGCGCCGAAACCTATGCCTATGGAAATGAAAAGATATTTAAAGGCCGGATAATACAGAATCAGGTGTTCCAAGGAGGGAAGAATTTTTTCCATTCCCCTATTCTACCACTTTTTCTTCCTTAGTCTCGTCGGTCACCGCTACTTCGGTAGTCAGGAGAATGGCCGCTGCGGAGACGGCGTTCTCTAGCGCGGTCCGGGTAACTTTGACCGGGTCAATGATGCCGGCCGAGAGCATATCGTTTTCAAAAGTATCCGTCAGGGCGTTGTAGCCGATATTTTCTTTGTCGCTTGCCATCACCCTCTCCACAATCACGCCCGCGTCGTCTTTACCCGCGTTTTGGGAAATTTGCCGGAGCGGGGCCTTGAGCGCTTGGAGTATCACTTCGTAGCCCAGAGCTTCTTCGGGAGTTTGAAAGGTCCTGGCCTTCTTGCTTTTTATTTTCTTAGCCACGATGGCGAGCGCGCTACCGCCGCCGGGAATAACGCCTTCCTCAATAGCCGCTTTGGTGGCATTGACCGCGTCTTCCACCTTGAGTTTCATATATTTCATCTCCGTTTCCGTGGCCGCACCCACTTTGATTACCGCGACTCCGCCCGCGAGTTTGGCGATTCGTTTTTCAATTTTTTCAATATCATATTTGCCGGTCAGGAGCTCTTTTTGTTTTCGCAACTGCGCCACCCTCGCTTCAATCTCGCTCTTCTTGCCCTTGCCGCCGACCAAAATAGTGCTGTCCTTCTTCCCGATAACTTTGCTAGCCCGGCCAAGCATATTGAGCTCTGCCTTTTCCAATTTCAAGCCGGCTTCTTCAGTAATCAGTTTGGCACCGACGGTGATGGCAATGTCTTCCAGGAGGCTCTGCTTGTCGTCGCCGAAGCCGGGTGCTTTGATGCCCAGGACATTGAAACCGCCACGCAGTTTATTGAGCACGAAGGTGGCCAGAGCCTCGCCGTCAATATCCTCCGCGATAATCACCAAATCTTTTTTACCGCTCTCCACCAGCTTCTCCATCAAGGGCAGAATTTCTTTGATGGTGGAAATCTTTTTATCGTAAAGGAGAATTGCCGGGTCCTTAAATTCGGCTTCCATTCGCTCCGGATTGGTTATCATATAGGGCGAGACGTAACCCTTATCAAATTCCATGCCTTCCACCACTTCCGCCTCTACGCCAAAAGACTGGGACTCCTCCACGGTTACCACGCCGTCTTTGCCCACCCTCTCCACCGTGTCGGCGATAATCTTGCCGATTTCCGCGGACTCCGCGGAGATGGTCGCCACTTGCCTAATTTCTTCTTTGCCGTGGATGGGTTTGGCAATTTCTTTGAGAATTTTAACCGCTTCCCGGCCGGCTTTTTCAATCCCGGCGCGGAGAGCCATGGCGTTGACCCCGATGGTGGTATGCTTCATTCCGCCCTCCACTATCACTTGAGTCAGAATAACCGAGGTGGTGGTGCCATCGCCGGCTATCTCGTTGGTTTTACTCGCGACTTCCTTGACAATTTCCGCGCCCATATTCTCAAATTTGTCGGCAAGGGTGATGTCGCGGGCGATGGTTACGCCGTCGTTGGTGATGGTCGGCGCGCCGTAGCTTTTATCCAGAACCACGTTCCGGCCACGGGGGCCCAAGGTAATCTTGACCGCCTCGGCAACAATATCCACTCCTCTTTTTAATTTTCTTCTCGCTTCTTCGTTAAATAAAATTTTCTTAGCCATGTTTCGCCTACTTTATTACTGCTAAAATATTTTCTTCCTTGATGATGAAATATTCCTTACCGTCTATTTTGACCTCGTCGTAGCCATAGCGGGAGAACATCACCTTGTCCCCTGGCTTGACCCGCATGGGCACAAGTTCGCCATCGTCATATTCGCCTAGGCCTACGGCGATCACCATTCCCCGCTCTGGCTTCTCTTTATCGCCACTTTGGGGGATGTAAATGCCGGAGTCGGTCATTTTGCCATCTTCCTCCTTGGCTGTCTCCGGCTCTACCAACACCCGGCTGCCTAGGGGGGTAATTTTTAGCTTTTTTTCCCTCGACACTTTGGTCGATATCCCGACCTCTTGAGAGCGTCGGGACTTTTTGTTTTTGTTTGTCATAGTGGAAGTTATTTTATAAAAAAAATAATTTTTTTGCAACCGCGAAGCCGGCCTTAGGCCTTTTCAAGATGTTTTTTCGTCTCTCAAATAATTTACCCGACGCGGACGGCGGTGACTACCAGCCTCTTGTCATGCGTGCCGTATTTTTTTACAAACTGCCCGGTGCAGGTAATGAGCCGGAGCAAAGTGTCGTTATCTTCTAAAAAAACTTCAGGCGCTTGCGCGTCATAATCGTAAAGTTTGGCGCCGGTAACCACGAAACGAATAGGGTCCCTGCCTTCGGCAGTTTCCACAAATATTTCATCTCCTTTTTTCAAATCTCCCAGGCGCTTGAACACAGCCGGGAATTTCGCGCCCCGGTCCACATGCCCGGCGATGACCGCCGAGCCCTTCTCTCCCGGAATGGCACCATATTTATACCAGCCCACGTCGCTGAAATTAGACGGCGCGGCCATATTGCCCGCCTTGGTAATACCCACCTGCATTATTTTGGCATCCACTTTTATTTTAGGAATCTTCAGCCGGACTGGATAGGAGGACGGCTGGTTTTCTTTCGCCAAAGCTTTTTGAGGAATAACGCTAATGCTGTCATTAACAATCACTTCGCCATTGGGCGCGTACCAGAATGTTCTGGCAGAAGTTACGCCGAATATCCCGAGAGATACGACCGCGACCAAGCCAACCAAGATTGTTTTTGTGTTATTCCTCATTTGCTTTGACTTTAAAAATTTTTAGAGAGCTTATTGTAGCACGGCCTTCCGACGGCGCGCAAGGATTCCGATGCTAAGAAGCGCTAAGATGCCGGAAGCAGTGAGCAGGCCCAGGTTTTCCAAGGTGTTGCCGGTAGAGCCGGTAATCGGCAATCCGGGCACACCCGGTGGAAATGGCGTGGCTACCGCCAAGCCATTGCAAGGCAGGCCATTGATGGAGCTAACCCCGTAAATGGACGTACAGCCCGGCAAGAAAGACAATGGCGTAGTGCCACCGCTACAAGGCAAACCAGTCATAGTGCTCACTCCAACCACTGAAGTACAGCCGGGGAACAGCGCGGTCTGGGCGGCAATACCACCGTTGCAAGGCAAGCCGCTGACGGAGCTGTAGCCGATAACGGAAGTACAGCCCGGCAAAAAGGCGATGGTCGCCGTTGTGCCGCCGTTGCAGGCTAGCCCGGTGGTGCTACTGTAGCCGATGATGGATGTACAGCCGGCCAAGAATGTCAGAGTCGCCGTGCTGGTGCCGTTACAGGGCAAACCGGTGGTGCTACTGTAGCCGATAACCGAGTTACAGCCCGGGGGGGACGAAGCCACTTGAGCTTCAACATTCACTGGCTCCGAGAGCGCAAAAACGCCGAAAACCAGCACGCCCAAGAAAACTAGCGATAAAAGTTTATTAGTCATAATTTCTAATTTTTAATTAATAATTTCTAATTGCTTATAATTCGACCTTTTATTATACTTTTAATATAATATTAATATTATATATGGTTGCTTTTTTTATGTCAAAGGAAAAAAGCCCATTTGGGGTATAATTCTGTGGATAACTCCGACGCCAGTTCGGAGTCCGACTTTACGTCGGACTTAATCTATATTTAATGTATAATCAAAGCCTCAAAATAAAAAACACCTTAAAAAAGTGTTTTTTATTTTGGAGACTTTACCTATTTTGGATTTTCTAGCATTTTCTGCTCCAACTGGTCCAGGGTTCTGTTAATTTCTTTGATGGAATTTTTAATATCGGTGATGGCTGTCATTTCGCTCCGCACTTCCACCTCGGTTTTTTGGTTCAATCTCTTCTCCCCGCGGAGTCCGGAGAGGATAAGCTCGTTGCCAATAAAGCTGGAGATGAAGGCGCCGGTGAAGTAAAGGATAATGGAGCCGACGAAGAGTGAGAGCGGCCCGTCCCACCAGGGCGAAGCAACCAAGTTAATGCTCGGGTTTAAGCTGTAATAATTAAAATAAGTATGAATCTGGTCCACCGTGTGCCAGACTCCCCGCCAGAAAAGGACAATACCCACCCCAACGATAAGCGCGTACCAGCCGGGCCGATGGCTCAAAAAGATTATTATCCGGGTCGCTGTTTGGATTATTATTTTTTTCATCCTTCATCCCTTTTACCTAATAATTTCGTCAAATAAACAGAAACTTTAATTTTTCCCCTTAATTCTTCCACGCCTAGATTATATCACATTATACAATGATTCAGATAATTAATTATACGAGGGGGCTAGCTAGGACCGTTCTTGCTAGTTCTTAAGGTAAATTTTTCTTATCTTATTAACACCCTAATAAGATTGTACCATTTTAATGGCAGATCTTAGTGGATTCGAACCACTGACCTTCCCGATGTACATCGGGACGCTTCAATCTAAATTTCTCGGGTGGACCCTAGCGGATTCGAACCGCTGACCTCCTCATTGCAAATGAGGCGCTCTACCAACTAAGCTAAGGGCCCACCCAAGAAATCAAAATTTGGTTTTTATAATTTTTTCCAAGACAACTCCACACCAATTCTCGGCTCCGGGGGTAGGGATCGAACCTACGACCAATCGCTTAACAGGCGACCGCTCTACCGCTGAGCTACCCCGGAGCCGAAGTTTGGTGCAGGGTTGCTTATCAAAGACTCTTTTAATTTAACATAAAATCATAAAAAAACAATTGGAGCCGTAGTACATACATACGTATATACGGACGTATATACGTGCAGAAATATTTTAGATAGGGGTTTCACCTTAAAATGGCAGGTTAAAGTTGTGAACTTACTGGAAAAGATGTAGTATATTAAAGTATCTTAGAAAGTATTATTAAAGTAAACAGCTAAAAGTTTTTCTGTAAGAAATTATATTGTTTTTCTTTTAGTTTTGTATAATGCCTAAATATAAGGACTTTACAGACTAAAACTTTACACAATGATGTATCTGTTGTATAAGTGTTTTCCCCTTTACTTATCTTTTAGATTCCTGTATACTTTACTTGGTTAACTTATTATTAGTTATTGTATATAAACAATATTATGGATAAAAAAGTAAATAAAGTAAAAAAAGAGGAAGGAAGTACGACAAAGCGAACCCGTTCAGGTGGTTTCCCAACTGTTAGTCTACAGGAAGCCATTAATATAATCAAAAAAGGTTCTGATGCTGGATGGGATATGAGTAAGGATACTTTTGCTAGGGCAATCGGTGGCAGTACCGCGAAAAGTGGTGCTTTCTTGGTTAAATTGGGGTCGCTACGAGATTTTGGATTAATTGAAAGAGGGGGAAATATTCAGTACACACAATTAGCTCGTGAAATTGTTGCTCCGAAAACAGACAGCACTATTGAATTACAAGATAAAATTAAAGAAGTATTTTTTAAATCTGATGTGTTTAAAATGTTATATGAGAAGATTAAAGACGGTCCCGGCGAATCTTCTATTGCCACAATAGCAAATCTTGGAGTGCATGATTTTCGTATTTCCGTTTTGAAGAAAGATATTTTTGCACAAAACTTTGTGTTATCAGCGAAATATGCGAATTTGCTCGAAGATTCCTCTGACGGAAAAGTAAAGATTGTAAAAGAAAATCACCAAAACGAGCAAGAAGAAAACGATCCTTTCTCGGGTTTTTCCATTCCTTCTCGAATAAAAACAACAGAAGGGTCTGAAAATTATATTTTCAGTGATTCCGGTAGTGGTTGGGTATTAAATATAAAAACTTCTAAACCCCGTACTTCTGAAATTCGAAATAAATTAGCAGAGCTCTCTGAATTATTAGAAAAGAATAATAAATAATTTATGCTTCAACTTACCGACGAACAATTCGATAAACTTAAATCAAACAGCGAAGAATTATACAAGTCGATTGGTGAGATTTATTGTCCGTATTTTAAAGAAAAAATAGTTTTCAACGCTAAAGGACTCGAACATTTAAAATTTAAAAGCAAAAATCACGCTCGTTCGCGAGACGACCAATATATACGATTAAAATTGTTGCATCTTGCGCCAAAGATATTAGAATTATCAAAGACAATACAGGGGTTTTCAGAGAGAAAGATTTTTGAATTAAATAGAAGTAACCATCGAAATGAAAAAATATTAGTTGATGTAAATTATTATGAATTTGTTGCAGTGCTGGAAGAAGTCAGAGTGCGAATAATTATAAAAAAAGTTGGCACAGCACCTAAATATTTTTGGAGTATTATTCCACATTGGAAGGTTGATAAAATAACAGGGAAAAGAAAAATGAACTATGGTAATCCCGAAGATGACTAGAAACTAAAAAATCCACCTCGCGGTAGATTCTTTAGTGGCACTTGGCTACGGTTTGGATAAACATTGACCGTGAGAGGGCAAGCCCATCCAAGTGCTACAGACAGTATATCATACGAACGAACACAAAGTCAAAGTTATCCACATAGAGTAAAAAAGCTATGGAAATCAAAACAAAACAACAAATTCTTAAAAGGCGAAAAGAAATCGAGCAAGAGCTCGTGGATATGCTTAAGGAAACAAAAAATCCTTTTTCCTTAGAACACATTAAAGATATTATTTTTCACGAGGAGGACAACGATGATATGCAAAAAGTTATTGCAATATTTGATCGTGGTGGAGATATTTCAGAATTAAGTAATGTTCTAGAATTGGTAAGTGATGCTTGGAATTATTTTCCGCATAAAATTATAGGTAGCTTATCGCCAGCAGAGAAATTATTAGAGTACCATTTTTAGAATTCTTCGTTTGGATTTTCGGCGAAAAAAGTTCGGATTTCGTTCAGGGTGTGGAGCCAAATTGAATTATATAAAACTCTTAGTTCTACTTTACCTTAATGACTTTTTGGGATTCGCTATAATTGTTTGCTCTATCAAAAACTTGAACAGTAATTTTCTGCTCTCCTTTTTCAGGAAAAGCGATGAAAAGTTGCGGACCTGTCGGAAAAAAGA
>MFVV01000039.1:0-3579 GCA_001786225.1 Candidatus Nomurabacteria bacterium RIFCSPLOWO2_12_FULL_46_14
ATCTTAAGGATGAATGGATCGAAACAGTAAAAGAAAACTTGCCTGAAGCGAACAAAAATATTGCTGACCGCTATTTCGAAGACGAAGTTAATGATTTGCTTCACGAAGAGGCCATTCGAAATAACCGCAGGCCTGACGGAAGAGGATTCGACGATTTGCGACCTTTGTTTGCCAAAGCTGGAGGCATTTCTCCAATTCTTCACGGCACAGGCATTTTTTACCGAGGAGCAACTCACATCCTTTACGCACTTACCTTGGGCGGTCCGGGCGATGCCCAACTTGTCGAGGGAATGGAATATCAAACAAAAAAGCGTTTCATGCACCACTACAACTTCCCGCCTTTTTCAACAGGAGAAACGGGTCGCTTAGGAGGCATGAATCGCCGAGCCATTGGACACGGCGCTTTGGCCGAGAAAGCATTAATTCCAGTTTTGCCGACCAAAGAGAGTTTTCCTTACACCATAAGAATCGTTTCTGAAGCTTTTTCTTCAAATGGTTCGACTTCTATGGGAAGTGTCTGTGGATCAACTCTTTCGCTCATGGACGCCGGTGTGCCGATTAGCGCTCCGGTTGCAGGCATTGCATCCGGTCTTATGATGTCCCTCGACTACGCTCGGGATAAAAAATATAAAGTTTTGACAGACATTCAGGGACCCGAAGACCACCACGGAGACATGGACTTCAAAGTTGCAGGCACAAGAAAGGGAATAACCGCCGTTCAAATGGACGTAAAAGTGGATGGCATACCGCTTCACATTTTGGCCGAAGCTTTCGTCAAAGCAAAAAGCGCCAGAGAGAGGATCTTGGACGTTATCGAGAATGAGATCGCTTTGCCAAGAGCCAACATTTCCCCAAATGCTCCGAAAATTATTGCTATCAAAATTAAACCGGACCAGATCGGTTTGGTTATCGGCACCGGCGGAAAAACCATCAACGAAATCCGCGACACGACAGGAGTGGACGGCATTGATATCGAAGACGACGGCACAGTGTTTATCACAGGCAAAAACGGATCGGCAGAAAAAGCTCAGGCCATTATTGAGGGAATGACCAAGGAATACAAAGTCGGAGAAAAATTCGAGGGCGAAGTTGTTCGCATTGCTGACTTCGGAGCCTTTGTAAGAATTGGGCCGAACGCCGAAGGATTGGTGCACGTTTCCGAAATTGCGCCCTTCAGAGTGGAAAATGTCGGCGATGTTCTAAGCGAGGGCGATATGGTTCCGGTAGTTGTCATAAACGTTGATGAAACCGGCCGCATCAAACTTTCCATCAAACAAGCTGACGCTGATTTCGCTAAGAAAAAGGCGCCCGATGCCGAAGGGAAGCCCCGTTCGCCAAGACCGCCGAGATTTGATCACCGCAGAAGGTAGAATCGAGAATCGTGAATTGAGAATCAAGAATGAGAAAACCGCCGATTCGCCCGCCCGTACCGAAGTACATTCGGGCGGGCTTCGCGAATCGGCGGTGCTGTTTAAATATTTGCTTGAACTGACAACCTCCACCCAAGACTCTTCTACTTTGAATTACGAAACCCCTTAACCCAACAATTTGATACAATAGTAAAGGCGCCCTTTCGGAGCGCCGTTACTAGTATGACTACCACAAAACTATACACCGGAATAGAACAAAATGTCACCTTCTTTTACAATCAACTTCAACTTTCAAAGCACGAAAAGACAACAGGTCGACCGTTAGCATTAAGCATCATTGAAATCATCACCCTGGCCATTTTGAAGCAAGTCTCTGGGATAGCTACGAAGGTCGCTCTCTGGAAATCCACAGAACCCAAGTGTTCCTACAAAACCCTTTCCGAGAACTTCAACCATTTCGCACCCCTCGCCCTTCTCATTGTCAAAGCTATTTGTGCCTTCAACCGCCAATGTGCCGACAAGATCAAACTGACAGATTCCACGGACATCCCGGTTTGCCTCAACAAAAATGCAAACCAAAACAGAGTGATGAAAGGACTGGCAGTGTGGGGACACTCCGGAAAAGGGCTGTACTTCGGCCTCAAACTGCACATGACCACGGATTCGGAAAGAAAGATTCTCTCCTTCTCTCTCACCCCGGCCAACAAAGATGACCGCAGCCAATTCCAGAATCTGAACAGTGATTTGGCTGGTGTGTTTCTGGCCGATGCCGGGTACGTCTCGGAAGAATTGCGCTCCAGTTTCTATAAAGAAAATGAGAAAATCCTTTTCACTGCTGTCCGCAAGAACATGAAAAAACTGATTACTGACTGGCAGTACCATCTCTACAACCTGCGCATGAGGATTGAACTGAATTTCCGGAGTCTGAAGCAGTTCTTCGGCCTCGTGACTTCAATACCGCGCTCTCCAAAAAGTATGATCGCCAATTATGTTTACTCTCTGCTGGCCTATTGTCTGGCCGGCTAAAGTTGATTGAGAAGAAAGCATTTTGACCGAAGCTGACACTTCAGCTGTTTTTAGCGTGGCTCGGATTTCAAAGAGAAAATGAGTTTCGTAATTCAAAGCCGTTTTGTAAATTAGCCGCAGTCCGTGGATGTAGATATTGGGAAATAAGCGAAACATCGTATTGCCCAAGGGCGTTAAATGGTTGTACCGGAAAAGTCGGGAGTAATAAAACAACAAGTCCCTTATGTCCTCCGACTTTTTCGCTTAAAGCCGCTGATATTTCCCAATCCACATGTTTTCGTTTGTGAGTTTCCGCACCATAAAGCGCGAATACAACACTCGAATTAACTATATGTTCCTCTCGAATTAGCCGCTTGATATAATCATCGTCGCTTTCCGGTTCTATGTCTCCAAAATCTACAGACATACTGATAAAATGATTTCCGAAGAGTTGGTCAAAGGCCTGACGATACGCCTGATCCGCATTATGAAAACTCACAAAAATCTTGTGTTTTTCGGGTTGTTGTGGTTGAAAGGCGTAATTCATAGTTAAAAATTATTCTATATTATCGTCCATTTGCTCGCGCGAATTATCAATCAAATCGTCGTTAGTTCTATTATCAAACGCTTCTTGAATTTTCTTTTTCATAATTTCCTCGCTTTCAGTCCAATCAATTATTTTTGCGAATTTTGTTTTGAGATTATCAGCCAATCTCGCAGGAATGTTGCTCGAATTATATTTGTCCTTTTTATAATCCGGGTGTGTTGGTAAATGTATTCCAAGTAACCCGGAGTAGCCACCGACCTTTTTGTTTAAGCCAGCGGAAATTTCCCAATCAACATGTTTCCTTTTCCATGTATTTTGACCACATAAAACTACAACAACACTCGCGTCTTTTATATAATCCTCTTGAATAAGATGTTTAATGTATTCGTCGCTATTATCGCTATCAATATCGCCGTCTTCTACCGACTTGTTTATAAATAGGTGCCCGAACAGAGTTTCAAACTCATCCCGATACTTCTGATTACCTTTATGGTAGTAGCTGATAAAAACATTGTGTTTTTCGCTATCGCTTTTGTAAAAATTGTTATACATATTTTTAGTATTACTTTTCCCAAACAATGTGTCCGTTTATGTCGTGTTTTTCGTAGGTTTCCAAAACATCAGCACAAAATTTTATTAACTCCTCATTTTTTTCGC
>MFVV01000039.1:3601-4909 GCA_001786225.1 Candidatus Nomurabacteria bacterium RIFCSPLOWO2_12_FULL_46_14
TTTATTAACTCCTCATTTTTTTCGCTTTTGGCTAATTCGTAAAGACGGATAAACATTTTCTTACCCGTTTCGGTTTGCTTTAAATTCTTTTTGATGAAGTTATGTTGTGCACATAATGTCTGGCCGTTCTCGATTGTCGCTTCGCCACCAAAATCTTTTGGCTTTATGTGGTCAATGTGCAAATCAACGCCGTCCTTTTTACCTCTGCCACAAATAACGCACTTGTAGCCGTCTCTTTTGAGAATTGCTTCTTTTTGTGCGGCGGTAAAATCCTCCAGTTCCCTTTTATATGCTTTAGAAGGGTCATATTTATAAACTCCTTTAGAAATTTTGATCAAAAATCCGCTTTGAGCTAAATGGCGAATGGCTCTATCGGGGTCACGAAAAACATTTCCTGTCCGTTTTGTGTAAGTTGATACAACCCAATCAACAACTTCCGGATGTTTTATATCTCGGTTCGGATTTTTCTTAAAGAACTCGACGATGAGGTCTTTTTGAACATTATTATTTTTCTTGTTGTCTTTTTTCATATTTTTTTTACATTAAACTTGATTGATTTACTTTTGCTTCATTGCGTAAGCGGTCTATCGCTATATTGCAATACTTTTCGTCAATATCAATTCCAATTCCTTTTCTGCCATGCAAGTAAGAGGCAATCAATGTTGAACCGCTACCCAAAAATGGATCTAAAACTGTATCACCAACGAAACTAAATAATTTTATACATCGTCTCGGCAATTCAATGGGAAACGGTGCGGGGTGTCCGCCCGCCCCTTTCTTGCTTTGTCCGTTGAAAGTCCAAACTCCATTTGTCCAATCCATAAACTCTTTCTTTGTGATGTCATTTTGTCTACTGCTACCAGTTTTTTTCCAACTATCTTTATACAAAACTAAAATCAATTCGACTGGGGCGATAACATAAGGGGCGGAAGCGGACATAAACGAACCCCAAGCGGTGCGGCGAGATATATTACCCTCATTCCAAATAATTGTTGAATGATATTTCCAGCCAATGTCTTTTGCGATTTTTGTAATGTCCGCGCCGACTGATTTTTGTCCGCCCTTATTTTTATCAAGTGGAATGTTAAGCAAAAATCGCCCCTCATTTTTTGATAAATCAAAACATTTTTTTATCCATTTTTGAGTAAATTCCAAATAATCCTCGTATGATAAATCGTCAGCGTGAGAATTGTAATGAATATCAACATTGTATGGTGGCGAGGTAACAATCAAATCAACGGAATTATTTGGAATTGCAGAAATTTTCAAAATGTCATCTTTGTATATCAAAATGTTTTCCGCTTCAAA
>MFVV01000040.1:0-17607 GCA_001786225.1 Candidatus Nomurabacteria bacterium RIFCSPLOWO2_12_FULL_46_14
TATTAAGCATACTCACTTTGTCTGTTGGGAATTGTGTAAAAAAGCATTTGGAAAATATCTCCCGGTCGCCGGAAATATCGGCATATTTTGTCATTACGATGATGAATATAAATTTTTAACGGAACTACGGCAAAATCTGACAGAAAAATCTGATAACATAAATCAAAAATACTTTCGACTCCATAATCCGATAAAGATTCCTGCTCGTGGAGATATTCCTGAAACTACTTATACATATCTTTATATTCGCAAACCAGACCAATACAGAGCGCAGGTTGGAGATGTTGATTTCATTATTGGTGATGAAAAATATATTGAACTTAAAGAATCTTTACAAAAAGGTTCGCAAATTAACGGAGCGAAAATATTCAATCGTCCCGATTTAGATATGGTTGAACTATCCGACCCGGATATCGACGCCCTTGCCTATGTAAGTACGCGGGCAATGACCGAAAAAGTAAGAATTAAGCAATAATGATAAATTTGCTATAATTAAAACATGAAAAAAGAAAGCAATCTACCCCTGGTAAATAATGCTGAATATATAGCACAGCTAAAAGAACAGCTTGCGAGATGTAATGTGGTTCTAAGTGATCTAAAGAAGATGAGTGAATTAAGCGCAGAAATTAAAGGGAAGAAACCCACAACTAGAGCACTTTGTATAAATATACAAGCTGGTGAGATATATGTGGGGCGTGATCATATGAGTATGTTTTACGAACACGATATACCTGATACAGCTTACTTGGCTGGTGAATATAGATTTGATATTGCTATTGGGAAAACTGTTGTTCCTGTACTTATAGACGCTAGGCCAGGGCATAACGACCAGATAACAGACGAAGAAGTAAAAAGAATTGTAGCTGGTAAGATAGAAGAATTTTTGATATTAAGCAAGAACGGTTCTAGCTAGTCCGATCCACAACGAAGCCCATTTAGGGCTAAGACGGATTGCTTTTTATTTTTACTGGAGTATATTTAATTCATTAATGCCTTGGAATCCTTTCAAAAGAGATGCTCCGCCCAGTCAGCCTTCACCCGGCAATCTTCCCGCGCGAGAAGAGATACCGGCAAAGAAAGATTCTTCACAAGAAATTGATATTATAAAATTGGAATCAGAAATGCGAACCCCTCTTTTTACAGAAGCGGTGATAAGAGCTTTTATAGAGTTGGTAAGAAATTTGGGGGATAAGTTGGCGACATACGACACCATACTGAGTGATGACGCCAGTGGCAGATTAGTTTCTTTGGTATTAAGAAAAGTCATTAATGAAGCAAGGAAACGAAAAGGAATGGGGGGGGGTCAGATTTATTTTTTAGCATCCGGCAAACACGGGAAAAAAGATATTATGCTTGCTATAGAAAATTTTCTTAAAAGCAAAAAGCCTGGAATCCAGAAGGCGCTATTGGTTACAGAACATATAGCTAGTGGAAATAGTATAAGGGAAATGGCTACAATTTTAAATAATGTTGGGTTGGATTTTGATGTCGCCACTTTAAGTATGTACGATAAATTATACCAATATTCCAGTTTTTTTGACAATATTGAATTATATTTTGGTAAAGAAGAATCAATTGCGGGAGCAGATTTTTATAAAAAACCTCAATATTCAGGTGTTGAAAAAGGAATTTCAGATGACCCTCTACCACATCCCACCAAAAGACCTGATATAAACTATCGAAGAATTACTCAAGCTCGCAAAGACGTAAGAAGGTTGGCTGAAGCACTCAAAAAGCTTATTTAAATACGTATTACATATTGTTTTTAAAAATTTGTTATAATATAGGACTATGGAAAATAAAGGAGGGGTTTGGGTGGGTGTAAAAATAGCGGGGTTTTTCACCCTTTTGGCGGTCTTGGTGGCTCTGGGTTTTTATTTTTTTATAAATCCTCAAGCACCTTTGAGCCCCGAACCCAACCCCGAAGAGCGGGGTGTAGCTGTCAAACTCTACTACTATAATCCCGCCTTAGACCAAGGTTCGGGCGGAGCGCAATGCAGTCGGCAGGGCCTAGTTGCCGTAGAGAGAACTCTGCCGGCATCCGATGTCCTTATTACGGACACCATTGACCTTTTGCTCAAAGGCGAGATTAAGTCCGAAGAGAGAGCGGAAGGGGTAGAAAGCGAATATCCATTATCCGGATTTTTTCTGGTCTCGAGCAACCTAGACAGGGAGGGTAATCTGACTTTGACTTTCAGCGACCCGGAAAATAAAACCGGTGGCGGTTCCTGTCGGGTAGGGATACTCTGGCTCCAAATAGAAGCAACGGCGAAGCAATTTCCGGAGGTTAAGAGTGTCCGTTTTGAGCCCGAAGAATTGTTCCAACCATAGAGGATGTTAAAAATATTTAAAATCTTGATAGTTCTTGCGGTTATCATTCTAGCTTTTTTTGTATTTTTTTCTCAACGAGAGGGGGAGGTATCCGTTACGGAAACAGGGGAAGGGGCCGAGCAAACGACACTCTCCATTACAACTTTGAGTTTTAACGAAGAAAATTTCTCCGGCCAGCGACCGCAAATCGTGGGGAAAAGCATATTGGCCGACGCGGGGAGGGATTACATAGACAAAAGAATCGCCGAATTTAAGCGGACCGCCGACCTGGAAGTGCCGGGCCTGCGAGAAAAATTCGGCGCCGACAACGCGACTTTTGACTACTCTATAGAGATAGACGCGAGAACGGAAGAAAGCGAGAGTACGAAATCCTTAATCTTGAGCGAATACGCATATACCGGCGGGGCTTCCGGCAACCAGAGCTACCGAACATTCACTGCGCTTTCGGCGGAAAATAAAATCATTCCTCTGTCTCATCTGGTGCCGGCGGATAAACAAACGCCTTTTACCGCGTTAGTTAAAGAAAAACTCCTGGCTTGGCGGCCGGAGGGGAATCCGGAGCCGGTGGTTTTCGAAGACGAAGTAAATGCCCTTACGTTCGCATCTTTCACTAACTGGTCCCTGACGGACGAAAACCTCACTATTTATTTTGATAAATACGCAATCGGCCCAGGCTCGCTTGGCGCGGTGGCCTGGGCCATGCCCGTATCCGAAGCAAAAGAATTTCTCCATTAGAAATATTAAAAATATATTAAGTTATCCACAGGTAAAATTAGTTAAACACCTTGGCTTTTTTATATTTTGTAAGGATGTTAGGAAAGAGTGGAAAACTTGAAATTAACCTTATAAATAAAATTAAATTAAGATTAATTTATCCACATTAAAATAGGGTTAAAAATACTCGAAACTCTGTTAGAATGAGTAGGTCAGAAGGTCGAGCATTATAAATTTTAAAAATACGCAGATGTATAATATTAAAAATTAACTTAAATATCATGAGTAAAATCAATTACGCTACAAAAACAAGAGACTACTATAAAAGAGAAGACAGGGATAATTGGGACTTCGACAGTTATTATAAAAATGACAACATTATGCGCAACCGGATGGATAGCGACCGAGACCAAGACAACATCGACCGCAACCGCAATTGGGAAGATGACATGGACGACATAGACGGGGTTTAGGAAGAAAGAACAAAAGCGCCTGTTTCCAGGCGCTTTTGTGTTCTGCCGGGAATGCAAGGAGGTTTGCGAGAAAATAGCGTAGAATATACCAGAAGAAAAATGTGATATAATTAAAAACACTAAAATATGACAACAGCAATTGATCTTTGGATAGTTGGAATTTTCTTTTTCATAGTTTTTGTAATTGGTATTTATGAAAGAAAGAAACTCACGATTGAGGACTACTGGGTCAATAGCAGACAGACAAATAAATTTATTCTCGTTGCCACGACGCTTTCTACTTTTATTGGTGCGGGAGCGATTTTAGGTAATGCTGGTATCGCTTTTTCAGGAGCTGGACTTGCGACATTTGTGATTGCGGGTTCGTATTTTTTTTACTTCCTAATTTTTGCGAAATTTTTCGCCCCAAAAATTAAAGATTTCGGTGATGCAAATAAAGCATACACTTTACCGGATTTTTTTGAGGCAAGATATTCAAACAAAGTTCGTCTCGCAGGCGCCATAACCAATCTTGTCAGTTGGTCTTTGTATCTAGCTCTCCAAATGTTGGCGATTGGAGTTTTTGTCGGTGCGCTTACTGGATTTGACCCAACACTTGCAACAATTATTGGTGGAGCGATTGTAATTTTGTACACGGCAATCGGCGGTTTGCGCGCCGACATACGAACAGATGTTTTCCAATTTTTTGTCATGTTATTTTTGTTAGTTGTTTTTCTCCCATTGGTGATAATGAAAGGCGGCGGCTTTGGCGCGGTTGCCTCGCTTCCGCAATCGTTTCTTATTGGTACTGAATTTGCGCCACTTTATGTGATGATTCTCGCTTTTTTCTTTCTTGGCGCCGGAGCTCTTACCAGTGCCGATATGTGGCAACGCGCTTATGCCGCCGACACTACAAAAAATGTCCGGTGGGCAATGAAAATATCCAGCGTGCTGGTGCTCTTGTTTCTCACTATGGCAACCTTGTTTGGGATTTTCGGTAAGATTCTTTTGCCTGACGGACACTCCAATCTTGTTGTCGCCGAGCTTATCACAACACTTTTGCCCACTGGACTTATCGGGATTGTTCTTGCGGGATTCTTTGCGGCAATTATGTCCTCGGCGGACACAGTATTGCTTATTACGAGCATGACGGTTGTTCATGACATTTATCAAAAAACTTTCCACAAAGAACTCCCGCCAGAAAAAGTGCTTCAAATGAGCCGCTGGGTTACTTTAATACTTGGCGTGATTGGCCTCACAGTCGCTCTTGTTGTTTTCAATATTGTTCATTTGTCTATTGAAGCGGTTAGTTTTTATGTCGCCCTACTTCCTGCTATCGTGTTCGGCTTTTACTGGAAGAAGGCAACAAGCACAGCGGCTCTTTGGAGCATCATTTTGGGATTTCTTACCATCGTCGCTTTTTTGTTTATTGACCCTGTTCAAGCATTTATCCCCGGATTGATAGTGAGCTTCATTACATTTTTTGTCGTCAACTTTTTTGCTTTGCGAAAGTTGACGACATCCACAATTTGATATAATCAAGGCATGTCAAACGAAAAAGAACCCCTGGCTTCTAGAATCCGGCCCAAAAACTTGGACGAATTTATCGGCCAGGAACACTTGGTGGGCAAGGGAAGCAAGAACAAAAGTAAAGGCCCGCTCCGAGTGGCGACAGAAGAGAAGCATCTTTTTTCTTTTATCCTCTGGGGTCCGCCGGGAACGGGTAAGACGACCCTTGCCCGAATTTATGCCAAGGCATTGAGCGCAGACTATCATGAACTTTCGGCAGTTTCTGCCGGTAAAGAGGATATAAAAAAGATATTGGAAGGAAGCGGCAACCTCTTGGGACCGAAAATTTTATTCCTGGATGAAATTCATCGTTTCAATAAAGCCCAACAGGATTATCTTTTGCCGGCGGTGGAATCCGGCAAACTGACTTTAATCGGCGCTACTACCGAGAATCCCTCTTTTGAAGTTATCCCCGCGCTTCTGTCGCGCTGTAGGGTTTTTGTGTTGGAAGAATTAAGAGATGAGGAGATTAAAGGCATTATTGCCCGAACTGGCTATCCTCTTACGCCGGAGGCGCTTGAATGGCTTGTTCGGATGGCGAGCGGCGACGCCAGGCAAGCCATCAGCATGATAGAAAATACCGCTTCTTTATATAAGGAAATTACTCTGCCCAACCTGATTCAAACTCTTCAATCCAAGCATTTAAGATATGACAAAAAAGGCGAAGAACATTACAACACCATCTCCGCCTTCATCAAAAGCATGCGCGCCAGCCAGCCGGACGCGGCTCTTTATTATCTGGCGCGCCTGACAGAAGCGGGGGAAGACCCAAAGTTCATCGCGAGAAGGATGGTGGTTTTCGCCTCGGAAGACGTGGGGCTTGCCCAGCCGACGGCGTTGGTGGTAGCCAATGATGTCTTTCGCGCAGTGGAAACCATCGGAATCCCGGAATGCGCCATCAATCTGGCTCACGGCGCGGTTTATCTGTCTTTGGCCTCGAAAGACCGCCGTGCTTACGAGGCTTATTTGGAGGCGGTAGCGGATGTTAAAAAATACGGCAATCTCCCCATACCCCTTGAAATCCGAAACGCACCGACCAAGCTCATGAAAGATATGGGTTATGGCGAGGGATATGAAAAATATACCAAAGAAGACTTTCTTCCAGAGAAACTAAAGGGTAAAAAGTATTGGAAAAGGTAAAAGGAATGTGTTATAGTTATTTGCAATGAAGAAACTAAAAACTCTAATAAAAAGGGTTCGTGGCTGGTCGCTTAAGAAAAAGATATTTTACGGCATTCTGCTCGTTATCTTGGTTTTTGCGGGAATAAAAATATTCACTCCCCCTGACAATAGCAAAAACATAATCACCGACACCGTCAAGCGCCTGGACCTTAAAGCCACTGTCCTCGCGACCGGACAAGTGGTTTCCGCAACCGATTTGGATTTGTCTTTTCAGCAAAGCGGTATTGTCCGGACTTTAAAGGTCAAAGTCGGGGACAAAGTTGTGGCCGGGCAAGTGCTAGCCACCCTAGACCAGAGCAACGAGCTGGCGGCGCTGACTCAAGCGCGGGGCACGGTGGCCGCTGCCCGAGCCAAATACGAAAAAATACTTGCCGGGAGTTCCAATGAAGAAATTGAGCTCGCCAAGGTGGCGCTAGCGAACGCGAAGAACGATTACGAAAGAGTCAAATCCCAACAAAAAACCCTAGTGGCCAACGCCTATAAAAATCTACTCAACTCTACTCCGGAGGCCACGCCGGTGACTCCAGCCGATAACTACACCGCCCCCACCATAAGCGGCAGTTATAATTTGGACAAAGAAGGTGATATTTTTATTTCCACTTATTCCACTGGCGGCGGCGAAAAATTCAATCTCGCCGGACTCTTGGATGGTTCGGGCACCGTCAGCACTACCGCAGCCCAGCCCGTCGGCAATTCCGGCTTGTATATAAAATTTCCAACCAGTTCTGCCATCACCGCTTGGAAAATCTCCCTCCCTAACCTTGCCGCCGCGGATTACATAACCAACCTAAACGCCTACCACTCGGCCCTAAGAACCGAAGAACAAGCTCTGGGCGGCGCGGAAGCTATGATTGACCAGAGAAACGCGGAGCTTGCTCTCAAGCAAGCGTCGGCCAGACCGGCGGATATTGAGGCGGCGCAAGCCGATATCTTGGGGGCGCAAGGCATACTGGAAGCCGCAGCCGCTAACCTAGAACATACCATCCTCCGCGCGCCGGAGAGTGGCACCATCACCAAGATAGAGATTAAACTCGGCGAGCTGGCCCAGGCCTTGGCCAAGATTATGGTTTTAGAAGACGTAAATAATTTGTATTTGGAAGCCAACATCAACGAGGTTAACATCAAGGAGATAAAAATCGGCGCGCCGATTGACCTCACTTTTGACGCCTTGGGTCCGGAAATTTTTTTACAAGGCAAGGTTCTCGAAATTGAACCTTCTTCTTCCTTGGTGGGCGGAGTGGTAAATTACAAAATTACCGGGAGTGTTGAAGGAGAGGTGAAGCTTCTGCCGGGCATGACCGCCAATATGACTATTCTTGCGAGTGAGAAGAAAAATGTCCTTGCCGTTCCGGCTCGTGCGGTGATTATCGGCCATGACGGCGGCAAAATTATCCGTCTGGTTACGGAGCGAGAGAAGAAAACTTACGAGGAAGTGCCTATTCAAACCGGCTTGGAGGCCGACGGCGGCCTGGTGGAAATACTCTCCGGCGCGCTCCAAGAAGGCGACGAGGTAGTGCTCGCCATAAAAAAATAAATCACGGAGCCCCACATGATTTTTTCGAACGACAAGGCGGTAAATGCGCGAGGAGTGAGAAAAAATCATGCGGGGCGGAGAGAAAAATAAATGTTGATTAAACTAGAAAATATCACAAAAGAATATCACAATGATGATATTGCCACTCCCGTCTTAAAGAACATAAACTTAAGCGTTAGGGAGGGAGAATTCCTGGCGATTATGGGGCCCTCCGGGAGCGGCAAGTCCACCCTGATGCACATCATGGGCTTCTTGGACCGCCCCACAGCCGGAGAATATTTTTTTGAAGGCGAAAACACCACCAACTTCACCGACGACGAACTGGCTCGCATCCGCAACGAGAGGGTCGGCTTCGTTTTCCAATCCTTCAACCTTCTGCCGCGCACTACGGTGCTCAACAACGTCAAACTGCCGTTGGTTTACACTCACGGCAAAAATATTCACGGCTTGGCGGAGAAAGCCATCGCCGCCGTGGGCCTCGGCCACCGCGCGGATTATTTCACCAATCAAATTTCCGGTGGGGAAAAACAGCGTGTGGCCATCGCCAGGGCCCTGGTCAACACGCCCTCGGTAATCTTCGCCGACGAGCCGACCGGCAACTTGGACTCCAAATCCGGCGGCGCGGTAATGCATATCTTGCAGGAACTCCATAGGCAGGGCCACACCATCATCTTGGTCACTCACGAAATGGACACGGCGGAACACGCGGAGCGCCTGATAAAAATAAAAGACGGAATGATTATGGACGACCAGCCCATTACCGCGAGGCGCATCGCGGAGCCGGACGGCGCGATTAATAAATAGCGAAGCCAAATAAAACATGCAATTCTTCTTAAATGAATTAAAAACAGTTCTCCGGGGACTTCGCGCCCGCAAAGGCCGCTCCGCCCTAACCATACTCGGTATAGTTATCGGTGTCGCCGGCGTCATAACCATTATTTCGCTCGGCGCCGGCGCGCAAAGTCTGATTTTGGGGCAAATCACCAAGCTGGGTTCTAATCTGCTTGCTATTATGCCCGGCAAAAGTAATGAGGACGGCCCGCCGGCGGCGGCTTACGGCATCACTATCACCACCCTAACCCGCGAGGATGCGGAGGCGCTACGCGACCAAATTCGTTTCCCGCACATCATGGGCGTAAGCGGTTCGGTTACGGGCACAGCCACCCTCCTTTGGCGCAATTTAAACGTGGACACATTTTTTGAAGCCGTAGAGGCAGACAGCTTTTCCGCCAGAAACATAGAGATTGCTTCTGGCGAATTTATTAATCCAACGAACATCAATGCTAATGTTTTGGTTTTGGGGCAGGATGTCAAGGAATTATTGTTCGGTGAAAATGACCCCATCGGCGAGCTGGTTAAAATAAAAAACATCCCCTTTACGGTAATCGGCGTGGCCAAGCCACGCGGCAATGTCTTTTTCAACAACGAGGACGATAAAGTTTATATTCCCATCAATATCGGCCAGAAACAGATATTAGGGATTAATTATCTGCAAATGATCGGCATAAAAGTGGATGCCGCGGCGAATCTGGAATCAACAATTACCGATATTGAGCAATTACTGCGGGAGAGACACAACATCACCAATCCGGAAGACGATGACTTCGCGGTTATGAATCTAGCGGATGCCGTCAGTTTACTAACCACCATAACTGACGCCCTGAAAATGTTTCTGACCCTGATGGCCGGCATCGCTCTCTTGGTCGGCGGCATCGGCATTATGAACATCATGCTGGTGACGGTGGCGGAACGCACCCGGGAAATCGGCCTGCGCAAAGCCGTCGGCGCGACCAACCGGAGCGTCCGCAACCAATTCTTGCTGGAGGCGGGCACATTGACTTTCTTGGGCGGCATAATCGGCATAATCGCCGGAGTGGTTATTTCGTATCTTGTGTCTTTGGGCGCGCGCTACGCCGGCTTAGATTGGGATTTTATTATTTCACCCATCTCCATTATTCTGGCGGTCGGAGTTTCTATTTTAACCGGCGTCCTCTTCGGCCTATATCCAGCGTTCAAGGCCGCCAAACTGGACCCGATTGAAGCCTTGCGTTATGAATAACAAAAACGAAAGATACCTTATAAAGGCGTACGCAGGCCGACGGGCCGAAGTCCTAGGTCAAAAATTCAGCAGAATTTTTGACCGGCCTTTAGAAGGTGTCTTTCATTTTTGAATCATGAAATTAAAAATTTTACAACAAGTCTTCCAGGGATTGGGGAATAATAAAGTCAGAACCTTGCTCACCACCCTGGGCATTATTATCGGGAGCGCCATGGTTATTTTGGTCTTCTCCGCCGGCGCCGGATTCAAAAGCTATATTGAAGCCGAGATTGATTCTTACGGCAGTAACGCCGTTTTTATTGAAACCCGCGTCCCGCCGACCACTCAAGCTCTAGCCAACGGCGTCTCCGAGAGCATCAACACTTCCACCGGCACGACCGCGGTGGCCATCACTAGTTTGAAGACCCGCGATGTGGCCGACATCAAGCGCTGGCCCAATGTGGCGGACGCTTACGGCATCGTCATCGGCCAAAAGGCGGCAGCTTACAAAGGCGTCAAGAAAAACATAATGTTCTGGGGTTCGGACCCGGGGCGGTTTCAGATAGACAAAGGCGAACTCGCAAGCGGACGCTTCTACACCGAGCGGGAAGAGCTTGGCCTCTCGCAAGTGGCGATTTTGGGATATGAATTAGCTAGAGATTTATTCGGCGAAGAAGATCCAATCAATAAAATAATTAGAGTAGGGGATCTTAATTTTACGGTAGTCGGAGTTTATGAAGAGCGGGGCGGTTTCGGTCCTCATAGCACTGATAATGTTGTATTCATACCGCTTCGCACCGCACAGAAAAAAATATTGGGCATTGACCACTTGGTCACCGTCATCGCTCAAATAGAGGAGAGCGACGCGGCCGAGGCCACCGTGGAAGACATCCGCGCCATCCTTCGGCGAAATCATAATATTGACGACCCCAAAAAAGACGATTTCTTGGTGCAGACTTCGGCCCAGGCACTTAACACTCTGGGCGCCGTACTAGCGGGAATTAATTTTCTCCTGATAGCCGTCGCTGCCATCTCGCTCTTGGTCGGCGGAGTGGGCATAATGAACATTATGTATGTGGCTGTCACCGAGCGAATAGGGGAGATAGGGTTAAAGAAAGCGCTCGGCGCCAAGCGGAGCGACATCCTGTCCGAATTTCTGCTGGAAGCCGTGCTCCTGACTCTCCTCGGCGGCGTGGCGGGTATTTTGAGCGGAGCCGCAATGGCCTTCTTGGTTTCCAAAATCGCGGCAAGCTATGGTCTTGCCTGGGACTATATCGTGCCACTTTACGGCATAATAATTTCCGTATCCATTTCCGCCCTGATAGGCATCGTCTTCGGTGTTTTCCCGGCGCGCAACGCCGCCAAGCTGGACCCCATCCAGGCTTTAAATAAAGAATAAAAAAATAAAAAACTACCATGCGTACCTGCATAAGATTTCCGCATATGCGGAAATCTTATGTAATCCCAATTTTACTTGACTTTTTAGTCCAAAAGTGCTATACTATAAGGGAATCTGTACAGGAGGCGCGTCCGCGCTTCCTTCCACAATCAACAAGGAGTTGCACCATGCAGAACCAATACCGCTACCGCGGTAGCCGGACCCTCCTGGTCGTAGCGATGACCAGCGCGCTTTTCCTCGCGTTCTTCGCAACGAACGCCTGGAAAAAAGCGCTCGTCGCCATGCTCCTCAGCGCGGCACCGGTGCTCGGCCTCATCCACGGTCTCACCGGCAACCCGCTCATGAACGAGGCAGGCTGGATGATTGTCGGCTCTGCTTTTCTTGTGGGCGCCATCAGCGCGTTCATCATGGCCGGACCTACAGACGAGGAGCGAGAGTTTTACCTCGAGGAAGAGGAACGGTTCACCGATCTCGCTTTCATGGTGCTCGGCGACTTCGTAGACATATGGGTCGGCCTGAGAGAACGGAAGGCCGTGCGGTCGGCTACGATGCCTTCCATCGAGTCGGCCCGCCAGCGCCGCCAACTGCGTGCGGGCTGACGACCAACGGATGCGGGGTCGCTTGCACAGGACCCCGCCCGACGCGGCAGTAGTTAGTATCATCAGCCGCAGGGGAAGGTCGCAACCTCCCCTGCGGCTTTTCTCTTTTTTGCATAAAATTTAATTTCCGTGTATAGTAAGCGTAATGAAGAAGAAAATCTTAACTCCAAAAAATCTCGGCAAGTGGCTGACTTTTGACGACATACTTCTTTTGCCGGACTGGAGCAATGTTTTGCCCAAAGAAGTTCTGACTTCTACTCGTTTGACCAAAAATATTACCTTGAGTATTCCTTTCCTCTCCGCGGCGATGGATACGGTGACCGAGAGCCGCATGGCTATCGCCATGGCCGAGCAAGGGGGTTTAGGTATTATTCACAAAAATTTATCCGTGGAAGAACAAGCGGCCGAAGTTTCGCGCGTCAAGCGCTACGAGTCCGGCCGAATCACCAACCCGATTACTCTCTCCGCGAAAGCCACCGTGGGTGACGCTCTTTTAGTGCAAAAAACCCACAACATCGGCGGCGTACCCATCGTGGACGAGCGAGGCAGGCTCGTCGGCATCGTTACAAATAGAGATTTGCGTTTTGAAAAAAATCCGGAGACGCCGATTAAAGAAGTTATGACGACCGAGCTCATAACTGGTACCGCTAAAACCACCACCGCGGAAGCCAACGCTCTCTTTCGTAAGCACGGCATTGAAAAATTGCCCCTGGTGGACAAAAATCGCAAAATAGTCGGGTTGATTACTTATCGGGACATGGCCAAGAATAAAGAGTTCCCCAATGCCACCCGCGACGGGCAAGGCCGTCTGCGAGTGGGCGCGGCCGTCGGCGCGGGCAAAGACGCTCTTCTGCGCGCTCGCGCCTTAGTAGCGGCGGAAGCGGATGTATTATGCATAGACACGGCGCATGGCCATTCAGAAAGAGTTATCGACACTCTTAAAAAAATCAAAAAAGAATTTCCCCGCCTCAATGTTATCGCCGGCAATGTGGGCACCAAAGAAGGAGCTCGGGCGCTGTGCCAGGCCGGCGCGGACGCGGTCAAGGTGGGCATCGGCCCGGGCTCCATCTGTACTACCAGAGTTGTCACCGGAGTCGGCGCTCCCCAACTCTCCGCGGTGCTCGCGGCTTATGAAGTTTGCAGTCCTTTAGGCATCCCAGTCATCGCCGACGGTGGAATTAAATATTCCGGCGACGCAGTCAAGGCGCTGGTCTTCGGCGCGGATGCGGTCATGGCCGGCAGTCCCTTCGCCGGCACGGACGAATCACCCGGAGACACAATCATAAGCAACGACCAAAAATTTAAAAAATACAGAGGCATGGGCTCGGTGGAAGCGATGAAGCGGGGCTCCCGGGACCGCTACGGACAGGATGACCAATACGACACGAGTAAGCTAGTGCCGGAGGGCGTTTCCGCCCATGTGGCTTACAAAGGGCCACTCGCCCAGGTGATTCATCAATATGTCGGCGGTTTGCGGGCCGGCATGGGCTATTTAGGAGCCAAAGACATATCCTCCATGCGCGGCGCGTCTTTTTGCGTCATTACCTCCGCCGGACTCAAAGAAAGCCACACCCATGATATTTTTATGCCCGGCCCCACGCCCAATTATCACCGAGAGTAAAAGAAAGTGGAAAGTAGAAAGTAGAAAGTTATCAAGTAAACATGATTATAAAATTTTATAACTTTATGAACTTTATAACTTTATGAACTCTAGAAGGGTTATTCCGGTCATCGGCTTGCAATGGGGAGATGAAGGCAAGGGCAAAGGTGTCGCGCGCATCGCTTCCAAACTAGGCAGTCAAGATTTAATAGTCAGGTTCCAGGGTGGCAATAACGCCGGACACACTATCTGGCATGGCGGCCAATGCTATGTGTTTCATCTCATTCCGTCCGGTGTTTTCGGCCGAGCACAGATTCATCTCGGAGCGGGCATGGTGATCAATCCCGCGGCACTAGAGAAAGAAGCCCGAATGATACCAAAGGGGGTTTCTTTTTTATCTCGAATGTCCGTCTCGCCTCATGCGATTATCACCCTACCCACCCACCTCCTGCTTGATTCGGTTTCCGAAAAAATTCGGGGCAGGCAGAAAATCGGCTCGACTGGTAAAGGCATCTCGCCGTCATACACCGACCTTGTTTTGCGCCGGGCTCTGCGAGTGGGGGACATCACTCAAAAAGATTTCAAGAAAAAATACTGCGCTCTCCGAGAAGAGCACAAAAAAACCCTAAAAATCCAGTTCGGCTACAAGACAAACGACAAAAAACTGAAAAAAGAGGAGAAGGATTTTTTTAAAGGGATAAAATTCTTGAAATCAATTCCGGTGATTCAATCCGCCACGATGGTAAAGAAAGCGCTTCTCGGTAACCATCAAGTTATCGCCGAAGGAGCGCAGGGAGCGCTTCTGGATATTCGCTTCGGCCATTATCCTTTTGTCACCTCTTCCCACACTATTGCCAGCGGCGTCGGCACCGGTTTGGGACTACCACCCTCTATAATCGGCAAGTCCATCGGCATCTTCAAAGCTTACACCACCAAGGTAGGGGAAGGCCCTTTCCCCACGGAGCTCGGCGGCGAAAAATCAGCCACCTGGTGTCGAGACAAAAAAATCACCGAAGAAAAAAAGAAATTTCCCAGCCCCGACCCGAATGCCAAAGACGAATTTGAACAAGGCATAGCCCTCCGGGCGCTGGGCGGCGAAATTGGAGCGACTACCGGACGGCTCCGCCGGACCGGCTGGCTGGATATTCCTCTTCTACGCTACGCCATAAGTATGAATGACGCTAATAAACTGATACTTGCCAAGTTGGATGTCTTAAACGGATTTAAAAAAATAAAAGTATGCACCTCTTACATCATTGCCGGCAAAGAAACAACGGAAATTCCTTTTGATATGTCTCAATTAAAAATAAAACCGAGATATAAAATTTTTCCCGGCTGGGAGGGTAAGTTGTCGGACTACAGCCCAATACTTCCCAAAGAAGCTGTTAATTACATTAGGTACATCGAGCAAGCCCTCGGGGTGAAAATTATCTATGTGGGCACCGGTCCTGAAGAACACCATGTGATGGAACGTTTCTGGTAATAAAAAGACAAATATTATAGTATGGGTATATGATTTCAAGAATTTATGTCTGGCCGGCGGGAATTAGAGGGGATAAATATAAATTCATCTGCTACACGATTGAGCACCAATTTTCTAACGCGGAGATAAAGAAGGCGGCGGCGGTCTTAACCAATCCCATTCTGGAAGAATTTTCCATAGATATCTTCCCGAAAATAAAAAATTTCACTTACGCTGTGGAAATCGGCTATCTGCCGGGAGTTACTGACAACCTGGCCCGCACAAGCGAGGAAACCATCACCGACCTTTTGGGTAAAGAAAAAACTCAAAACTTGAGAATTTTTTCTTCCAGAATTTTTTTGATAAAAAAGAAAATAAATAAAAAAGAAGCGGAGCAATCCGCTCTTTCCCTCCACAACCCTCTTGTTGAACGAGCTAGCATAATAAGCCGGGAAGAAATAAAAAAGGTAAAAAGTCTGCCGTCCGAAATCCCGTCTGTCGCTCTCCGGCCCCAAAAGCCGGTAATCAAGGTGCCGCTAGAGGTTAATGACGCCGAGCTTGAAAAAATAGGCAAACTGGGAATTGTCGGCGAAGAAGGAGAAAGACGCGGCCCGCTCGCCCTAAACCAGAATTCCATGCGGGCGATAAAAGATTATTTCGCGGGCTTGGGAAGAGAGCCGAATGACATTGAGCTGGAATCTCTAGCTCAAACTTGGTCGGAGCATTGCAAGCACACTATTTTCGCGAATCCAATAGATGCAAATGGACTACAGATAAAAGACGGCTTGTACAAAACTTATATAAAAGAAGCAACGAATTTAATACGAAAGAAAAAAGGCAAAGCTGATTTTTGCGTTTCAGTATTTTCGGACAACTCCGGCGGGATAATTTTTGATGACCAATATCTCATAACTCACAAAGTAGAGACGCATAACAGTCCTTCGGCGCTCGACCCCTTCGGCGGGGCGATTACCGGCATCGTCGGAGTCAACCGTGACACCATCGGCTTCGGTTTGGGCGCCAAGCCGATAGCCAATACTTATGGGTTTTGTTTCGGCGAACCGGAAGATAAGCGGATTTTATGCCGGGCACTGAAAAGCCAACCACTGTTTCCGCCAAGACGAATCATGGAAGGAGTTGTCCATGGAATCAATGTCGGCGGCAATTGCTCCGGCATACCGACCACTACCGGTTTTATTAAATTTGACGAGCGTTATCGGGGCAAGCCGCTGGTTTTCGCCGGCACTGTCGGTTTAATCCCGCGGAAAATAAATGACAAGTATTCCCATATTAAAAAAGCGGAGCCGGGCGATTACATCGTCGTCTTGGGCGGCCGGGTGGGCCTGGACGGCATCCATGGCGCCACTTTTTCTTCCGTTTCCATGGATTCCCATTCGCCCTCCTCCGCGGTGCAAATCGGCGACCCCATCACTCAAAAGAAATTGAGTGATTGCTTGGTAAAGGAAGCGCGAGGAATGGATTTGTATTCAAGCATTACCGATAATGGCGCCGGCGGACTTTCTTGTTCCGTCGCGGAAATGGCCAAGGAGTCTGGCGGCGCCTCGGTAGACTTGGAGAAAGTGCCCCTGAAATATCCCGGCCTCCGGCCATGGGAAATCTGGATCTCTGAATCTCAAGAACGGATGACTCTCTCCGTGCCTAAGAAAAACTGGCCCTTGTTAAGACGGCTGATGGCCTCGCGGGGAGTAGAAGCGAGCGTCATTGGCACTTTCACCGACAGCGATAAGATGATTGTAAAATATAATGGCAAGACAATCATGGATATTGGCATGGATTTTCTTCATAATGGCTTGCCCCAGGAACATCTCCGTACTGAAAAGATAAAAAAAATATGGGAGGAACCCGTCCTACCTCAAGGCAAATCCCGCACAAAAATTTTATTGGAGCTTCTTAGAGAAAATAATGTAAGTGGTTTCTCCTTCATCTCCCAGCAATACGACCACGAGGTGCAGGCCTCTTCGGCAATCAAGCCCCTCTCCGGCCGCGGCCGAATAAATACCGACGCGCAAGCCCTGCGGCCGGTGTTGTCTTCCCGAAGAGGAATCGTTCTCTCTGCCGCGCTGTATCCCTCCTACGGAGACATCAGCGCTTATCAAATGGCCGCTTGCGCCATTGACACCGCCATAAGGAATACTGTCGCCGCGGGCGGCAGTTTAAAACACTTAGCACTCCTCGACAATTTCTGCTGGTCTTCTTCCGATGAACCCAGCCGAATGTACCAGCTAGTAGAGGCCTTAAAAGCTTGTTATAAATACGCAGTGGGCTACGGCACGCCCTTTATTTCCGGCAAGGACAGTATGTTTAATGATTTTCGCGGTTATGACGAAAAAGGCAGGCCGATTCACATCGCCGTTCCGCCGACATTGCTAATTTCCGCCATCGGCGTGATAGAGGATGTTTATAAATCCGTATCTCCGGAATTTAAAAACGTTAACGATGTTATTTATTTGCTGGGAGAAACTGATGATGAACTGGGGGGAGGGGAATATTACAAACTGCTTGCTAAAAAACAAGGAAATGACGCGATTGGCAACAATGTCCCAAAGGTAGATTTGGAAAAAAATCTTAAAACTTACCAAGCCATGGAGAACGCGATTGAGAAGGAGCTTCTCTCTTCCGCTCTATCCATAACTTCCGGCGGGCTCGCGGTAGCTCTGACTAAAGCCTGTGTCGGCGGCATACTTGGCTGTAACGTCTCCCTTGCGG
>MFVV01000040.1:17619-19673 GCA_001786225.1 Candidatus Nomurabacteria bacterium RIFCSPLOWO2_12_FULL_46_14
CGCAATTTGGCGGAAGTCCGACTTCCGCAATCTTTTTGGATGCCAAACTTTTCTCTGAAAGCCAGGGGAGGGTGCTAGTGTCCATATCGCCGAAAAATGTAGCTAAATTTAAAAAAATAGTAAAAAATATCCCTTATGCTAAACTGGGAAAAGTAACAAAAAACAGCAAAGTCATAGTTGCAGAAGGCAAAAACAAAATAATTGATACTACCGTCAAAAAACTGCATGCCGCTTATCACAGCTTTTCCAAAAAATATGGAAACTAAAACCTGTCAAAACTGCAAAGCGGATTTCACTATAGAGCCGGATGATTTTGGTTTTTATGAAAAAATGCATGTGCCAGCGCCGACTTTCTGTTCTGATTGCAGGCATCAAAGAAGGTTAGCAATAAGAAATGAGCGCGTTTTTTATTATCGTACTTGCGATTCCTGTGATCAAAAGATAATTTCATATTACCACCCCAATAAAAAGCAGGTTGTTTGGTGCCCTTCCTGCTGGTGGAGTGATAAGTTGGACCCTTTCGTATGTGGACGGGATTTTGATTTTAATCGTCCATTCTTCGAACAATTTCAAGAAATGTATAAAGAAGTGCCTACTCTTTCTTTGGATATAGTTAACTGCAAAAATAGTGATTATGTCAGCTATTGTGGCGATGATAATTATTGCTACTTTGACATCGCAGGAGAAAGGAATGAATACTGTTATTACTGCAAGTTCGTAAAATATTCAAAAGATTGCTTAGATTGTTCATTTGTTTATAATTCTGAGCTAAATTATGAATGCGTGAACTGCCATAAAATTTATGGGTCTTCTTTCCTCAATAAATGCCAAGACTGTACCAATTGTAACTTTACGATAGACTCGCGAGGCTGTACTGATTGTTTTGGGTGCTGGAACTTAAGAAATAAGTCATACCATATTTTTAATAAACCTTATACAAGAGAGGAGTACAATAAAATTGTTTCCAGTTTTAATAAGAAATCTTACGCTTGGCTTGAGGATTTCAAGAAAGAATTTAAAGATAAATCAAAAGAAGCAATAGTAAAATTCGCTACTTTAATCAACAGCCCCAACTGCACAGGTGATGACTTATTTAATTGCAAGAATGTCAAAGAGAGTTTTGATGTAAGTAACGCTGAAAATTCAAAGTGGCTATTTGATGTCTTAGATGCAAAAGAATGTTATGACATAAATTTTTCTTTATATAAGCCTTCATTTAATGTTGAACTCATTAGCACGCTTAATCTAGGTAATTCAGGGTATTGTAATGCGTCTCACTACTGCAATGACATTTGGTATTCTGATAAATGTAATAATTCATCCGACCTTTTTGGTTGTATAGCAGTAAATAAAAAGAAGTTTTGTATTTTTAATAAGCAATACTCAAAGGAACAGTTTTTCGTGTTAAAGAATAAAATTCTTGAGCATATGGAAAAAACAGGAGAATGGGGTCAATTTTTCCCTATAGGAACAAGCAACTTCGGCTATAATGAGACAGTGGCTCAAGAATATTTTCCTTTAAGTAAAGAGGAATGCAACAAACAAAGCATCACTTGGTGGGATGAATCTGCGAGCACCTATGGAAAAGAGACACTGAAAGAGGGAGAGATACCCAACAACATCGACGATGTAGGCGATGAAATAATAAGCGAGATATTTATATGCAGTTGTAAACGGAATTTTAAAATTGTTTCTTATGAGTTAAACTTATATAGAAAACTCGGTTTACCTATACCAAGAAAATGTCCAACGTGTAGACACGAAGAAAGAAACAAAACTGCAGGAGTAAGAAGTCTCTGGTATAGAAAATGTATGAATATAGGATGCAAAAATGAATTCGAAACTAGTTATTCTCCAGAGAGATCAGAAATATTGTATTGTGAAAAATGTTATCAGCAGGCAATATATTAAAATGAAAATGAAAGCTAAAAGCTATAAGCTAAAACCTAGGATAATAGTCATGTCCGGCTATGGACTCAATTGCGAAGAAGAAACTAAATTTGCTTTTGAACGCGCCGGCGGCGAGGCGGAAATAGTCCACATAAACGATTTGA
>MFVV01000041.1:0-10507 GCA_001786225.1 Candidatus Nomurabacteria bacterium RIFCSPLOWO2_12_FULL_46_14
AAAAATTGGAACGAACCCTGTATTGCGTGAAAAGTCCGTCTCAATCTCATTTTGCCCACCCACCGAATTCGCTTGCGCCCGCAAAGCGGGCGAGGATTTTAGCCACCCACTCCTCACTCTTGCGCGGGAGCGCGCGACCATTTTTTCTGGGAACTTTCCCGATTGTGGAGATGGGGGGAATTGAGCCCCCGTGCAGAAGGAATCAGCTAAGAAATCTACATACATAGCGCGCCTTTGTTTTTTAAGTTGAAAAATTCTTAAGCGGGCGAAATATTTTTCAACCGAGCTCTTTATTTTCGAAAAATGCGCGAGCGAACATTTCCTTATCCCGATAATTTTATGCCCCCGCCCACGTATCGGAAGTCCGCGGGAGAGACACAAGCTTACGCCGAAGCGGAAACTTGAGCGAAAGCAAAGTCATTCATACCGAAGTATGGAGAGACGGACGCTTTCACCTTGGAAGCTAATTTTGCAATTAGACTTTGAACGAATTTTAGCGAGTTTGCGTTCATTCTCGGCATGCATCTTCGGCCTTTTGCCCTCTGTCTATGCCTTGCATCCCCATAATTTATTTATCAACGATCTTTCATCATTCTTCGGAGTTCCCGACCGACTTCTCGTTTCTTGATATCCTCTCGCTTGTCGCGCTTTTTCTTGCCCCGGACTAAAGCAATTTCCACTTTAATCTTCTTGCCTTTATTATACACCGCAATCGGCGCAATTGTCAAACTTTTATTTCTTTCACTGCCGGCGAGCGCCGCTATTTCTTTTTTCGTCAGCAGAAGTTTGCGATTGCGCAAGGGGTCGTAATCCGCGAAAACATTTTGAGGCTGGAAGGGCGGAATGTAGGCATTGATTAAAAAAGCTTCCCCGCCGCGGACAATGACAAAGGCACCCTCCAGCAGCATGCGACCGCCGCGGACGGATTTAACTTCCACGCCCAAAAGTTCAATACCGGCTTCGTATTTTTCCAATATCTCGTAATCAAAACGGGCTTTGCGATTATCTGCGTAAGTAGCCATTCTTGAATTTTAGCATATTTTCCGCCTTATTTCCGGGACGTTTTCTTAATTTGATTTTCATGCTAAGATAAGCAAATGGATTTTAATTTTCTGGATAAAAAAACTCCAAACAAAAACAGTCGCAAGGGCAAAAAAGAGCCCGGTTTCAGCGGCAACATCGCCGGCGCAATATTCATTTTTATGATAATTACCGCTCTGTATCTCTTGGTGGCGGATATTCCGGAGAAGGTGCCGGATGTTTCCATCTCCGACTTGGCGGGGAGCATCGTCGCGGGAGAGGTTGAGAGGATTGCCGTCCAGGGGGAAGAATTGACCATCACCTACACTAATGAAGAAATCCGAAAAGCGAAAAAAGAAGCCGGAACTTCTTTGACGGAAACCTTGTCCAATTACGGCCTAAGCGGAGAGATATTGTCCAACACGGAGATTGTCATTGAACGGGAGAGCGGATTCTCGTATTGGCTGCTCAATTTTCTACCCTTTCTCCTACCGATATTTTTTATCTTGCTCTTGTTTTGGTATCTTTCCCGCCAGGTCCGGGGAGCGGGCATTCAGGCGCTGTCCTTCGGCCAATCCAAAGCCCGGATTACCGACCCTTCCGACAAGCATAACCGGGTTACCTTTAAAGACGTGGCAGGCTGTAAAGAGGCCAAAGAAGAACTCCGAGAGATTGTGGAATTTCTGCGCAGTCCCAAAAAATTCCTGGACATCGGCGCGAGGATTCCCAAGGGAGTGATTTTAACCGGAGCCCCGGGAACGGGGAAAACGCTTTTGGCGCGCGCCGTGGCCGGCGAAGCGGGAGTGCCCTTTTTCCACCTGTCTGGCTCGGAATTCGTGGAGATGTTCGTTGGCGTGGGCGCGAGCCGGGTGCGAGACCTTTTCAAAATGGCCAAGCGGGCCGCGCCGGCCATAATCTTCGTGGATGAAATTGACGCCATTGGCCGCACCCGGGGCGGCGGCTGGGGTGGCGGCAATGACGAACGGGAACAGACCTTAAATCAGATACTGGTGGAGATGGACGGCTTTGAACCTAATGAGAAGGTCATAGTCATGGCGGCAACCAACCGGCCGGATGTCTTAGACCCGGCTCTGGTTCGGCCGGGGCGTTTTGACCGCAAAGTTTTACTGGATATGCCGGACCGCACCGACCGGGAAGAAATACTAAAAATTCACGCGGAGAAAAAGCCGTTGGCCGAAGACATAAATCTGAAATTAATCGCCGAGCGGACTCCCGGATTCTCCGGCGCGGATTTGTATTCTCTGATGAACGAGGGTGCCATCCTGGCGGCGCGGGAAGACCGCAAGCAGATTTTCCAGTTTGACCTCATCCGCGCGATTGAGAAAGTAATGCTGGGACCCGAGCGCAAGAGTCATCTCTTATCAAAAAAAGAAAAAGAAATCACCGCTTATCACGAAGCCGGCCACGCCCT
This sequence comes from Candidatus Nomurabacteria bacterium RIFCSPLOWO2_12_FULL_46_14, assembly GCA_001786225.1. Taxonomy (GTDB): domain Bacteria; phylum Patescibacteriota; class Minisyncoccia; order Phycocordibacterales; family UBA9973; genus UBA9973. Next base: position 2,453 of record MFVV01000041.1, read on the forward strand.
GGTCGCTTCGGTTCTGCCTTACGCCGACCCAGTGCACAAAGTTTCCATCATCGCCCGCGGCTCAGCCGGTGGCTATACTCTCAAATTGCCGATTGAAGAGCGGCGACTGCAATCCAAAAAAGAATTCATAGATGACATAGCGATGTCTCTTGGCGGATATGTGGCAGAGAAAATGATTTTCGGCGACATTACTACTGGACCTTCCAGTGACCTCTCGGTGGCGACCAACTTGGCGCGGGCCATGGTCACCCGCTTTGGCATGTCCGACGCCCTAGGGCCGGTGGCCTTAGCCGACGGCCCGGGCCGGCAGGATTGGCGCGACCCGGTGGATAAGGAATACTCGGAGACGATTTCCGCCAAGATTGACGCGGAAGTAAGAAGAATCATAGATGGCGGGATGAAGTCCGCGGAAAAAGTTCTGACGGAGCACAAAAAGGCTTTCGTGGCCATCGCCAAAAGATTGATTGAAGTGGAAACTCTAGAGCAGGAAGAATATGAAAAATTGATTACCGCTCATGGCATAATGCCTAAGAAAAAAGACATGCCGGCTTCGCTTAACTTGGTGGCTTGATATCAAATCAGCCCTTGCGGGCTCGCTATAATTGTTTTATTGTGTTATATATCCGCCCTTAGCTCAGTTGGTTAGAGCACAGAGCTTATACCTCTGGGGTCCTTGGTTCAAATCCAAGAGGGCGGACATGAATATTAATAATAATTTAGTTTGAATATTATTAGCTGTAAAAAATTTTAATTATGGATGAAGGCGCACTCGGAAACGATATAAAAACTCAACAGTCAGAGCAAGGGCAACTACCTAAAAACGAAGGAATGGTGGAAGAACTGGGACAAATGCGAGAAAAGTTGCACGACTCTTTTAATACTTTATTTAGGGCAACAATGGGTGGAACCTATGCCAGAAATAGTGAAGAAGGATTTTCTGGCGATGCCGCTTCCATTTATGTTCTTGTTGTTTTTAAAAATAAAAGTGGCGAAGCGACCCCCGAACTTGTAAAAGTCGGATGGGGCGAATTCAGCAAACAGACTTTTGAGGGCGACAAATATCCCGCCTTTAGAAATTTTCCTTTTGATATTTTTTGCGTTTCCCAAAGAGACAGTTATTTTGCGAATGAATCATTAAGGCAAGAAATGATAGAAAATCCGCAAAAGTATCTTTCTGCGCGTAGTCTTTTTGTTGCCAATAATGGACAAGTGCAAACATCAGAACTAACGGATGATTATCGTCACAATCTTAAAAGAGAGATTGAAGCTGTGCCTTATAACGAGATGCTTCGCACGGTCCGTAACCAGATTATCGCCAGATATTCTTCTCCCGAAGAGTTTGCAAATTTTTTACGCGAATTGCCGGACGACCTGGAAGAACTAAGTAGATATATCACTAGATTACACATGAAAGAAACAGATTGGTTAATTACTGAAGAAGACGAAAGCTGGGAAAATGCGCAAAAAAGAGATGCTGATTTCAGAAAGATAAGCTTGTTGGGACGCCTTGTAGGTATGGGGATTTATAGGATAGGTGTTGCAGTGGGTGACAGAAAGGCAATGGAGAGTATTTCGGCACTGAAAAGAGAATTTAATTTTACGGCTGGCTCTTTTTAGGCCTTGGGAATGCTTGCCGATAGGGGGTTGCTCTTGCCTTATCTTTTTTCTTGTTTTATTTTGCAAAATTGACCGAAAAATCGGGTTATCCACATAGCGCATGGGGGTAGGTTTAGCTATAATGAATTTTACTGGTTCTAGTATTTATAAATTTCATTCTGCATGAAAAAATCTCCCACAAATTGGTTTAAATTTTCTCTAAGCCTGGTTGTTTTTTTACTGGTTCGCCTCATTCCTTTTCGTCCGCCCAACATTGAGCCCATCTTGGCCGCGCAAATGCCGCTCGCGGGGGTTTACGGCGCGCGGGCGGGCTTCCTCTTTGGAGTTTTGAGCATTCTTTTTTACGATATTTTTACCCAGACTCTGGGTCCCTGGTCTATTTTGACGGCCGGAGCTTATGGTTTGCTAGGATTGGGAGCCGCGTTTTATTTAAGGAACAAAAAAAGCATCCGGAGTTATGTAAGTTTCGCGATTATGGGCACTATTTTCTTTGACGCGGTCACTATGCTGACCGGGCCGCTTTTTTTTAATCAGCCTCTCCTCCTCGCGCTCACCGGACAGATATCTTTCACCGCCCTCCACCTTCTGGGCAACATAAGTTTTGCTGTTTTTCTATCGCCGGTAATTTATAGTTTGTTGGCCCCGGACAAAAACCCAAAAATCACCCAAGCAGTTTCCTTAATTAATCCCAAAATAATTTAAATTTCCATGCCGAAAGATAAAAAAATATCCAAAAAAGAATTCGCCAAAATAAAATTCATCAGCAAGAGAAGCGGTGAAGTAATACCCTTTGACCTCTCCCGCATCGAGCGCGCCGTCTTTAAAGCGCTGGAAGCTTCCGGTGAAGGCGGGGAGAAGGAATCTGCCAGCATTGCCAATAATGTATTCCGAGCTCTTCTCCATCTTCAGACGGAACTCCGGAATAAAAGACAGGGAGCCAAATTCCTGCCGACAGTGGAAATGGTGCAGGATATTGTGGAAAAAGAAATAATGAAGAAAGGATTCGCCGACACAGCCAAGAAATATATTCTTTACCGCCACAAACGTTCCGAAATTCGGGCAACTTTCGGCCCGGTGTCGGAGGCGGTGAAGCAGGCGGTGGAGGAATCCCGCAAATATTTCGCCAGCCCGTATGCGGAGTATATATTCTACCAGTTTTACGCCAGATGGATTCCGGAACTGGGCCGGCGGGAAACTTGGGCGGAGGCCATAGACCGCTATATGGATTTTATGAAGGAAAACATGGGTGATAAACTCTCCGCCGGGGAGTATAAATCGGTTCGGGAAGCCATTTTAAATCAAGAAATCTGCCCCTCGATGCGCCTCTTGTGGTCCGCTGGCAAAGCCTGCCGGGAGTCTAATGTCTGGGCCTATAACTGCTCCTACATCGCGCCGACCTCTACCCAGGACCTGGGAGAGATTATGTATATCTCCATGTGCGGGGCAGGGCTTGGTTTTGCGGTGGAATGGGAGAATGTCCAGCAGTTCCCGCAGATTAAAAAGCAAACCAAAGAAAAACCCCAGCTTTTTGTAATAGATGACAGCAAGGAGGGTTGGGCGGACGCTTTCGTGGCGGGACTCAATGCTTGGTTTGACGGCCGGGATATAAAATTTGATTATTCCAAAATCCGCCCCGCCGGCGCGCGACTAGAGACCGCGGGTGGCCGAGCTTCCGGCCCCCAGCCCTTGATGGACCTCATGGATTTCGCGAAACGGAAAATTTTAGCCAAGCAAGGCCGACGGCTTTCCAACTTGGATATGCACGACATCATCTGCCAAATCGGCATGATTGTGGTTGCCGGCGGCGTGCGCAGGAGCGCCTTAATATCTTTATCCGAGCTGGAAGACGCGGAAATGCGAGACGCCAAGAAGGGCCAATTTTATCTGACCGAAGGCCAACGTTCCATGGCCAACAACTCTGCGGTTTATAACGGCAAGCCGAATGCGGAAGAATTTCTGAACGAATGGAGCGCCTTAGTCAAGTCCAAGTCCGGCGAGAGGGGAATTTTCAATCGGGGCGGTCTGGAAAAACAATTGCCCGCCCGGCGCTGGCAGGCGATTAAAGATGAAAGGCAAGTGGGCCTCAATCCCTGCGGGGAGATTTATTTGCGCTCCAAGCAATTCTGCAATCTGACTTCTATCGTCATTCGTCCAGAGGACACAGTAGAAAGCTTGAGGCGCAAAATAAGTTTGGCAACCCTCCTCGGCACCTATCAGGCAACTTTGACCAAATTCGGATATCTATCCAAGAAATGGAAGGAGAATTGCGAGGAGGAAAGGTTGCTGGGAGTGTCTTTGACCGGCTATTACGACAATCCAATAGTTCGAGACGACAAAGTTCTGGACGCTCTCCGAGTAGAGTCTATTGAAACCAACAAACGCTATGCCAAGCGTTTCGGCATCAATCAGTCCACGGCGATTACCTGCGTCAAACCACACGGCAATTCCGGCCAGCTCCTCGCCGTGGGAAGCGGTATGCATCCGTGGTTCGCACCCTACTTTATCCGGCGAGTCCGCATTTCTCACACTGACCCCCTGCTCCGCATGGCCCAGGACCAAGGCGTGCCCTGCTTGCCGGAGGTAGGCCAATCCGTCGAGTCCGCCACCACTTTTGTCCTGGAATTTCCAGTCAAGGCACCGGAAAGAGCAATCTTTAAGGACGAAGTTTCCGCCCTGGACCTCCTGAAAGAATGGAAAAGGCTGAAAGAGCATTTCGTGGAGCATAATCCCTCCGCCACTATTTATGTCGGCCCGGAGGAATGGCTCTCGGTCGGCAATTTCTTGTACGAGAATTGGGATTCTATCGGCGGACTTTCTTTCCTGCCGCGGTCGGAGCATGTCTACCAGCTGGCGCCCTATGAAGCCATCACCAAAGAAGAATACGAAAGGCGGACTCGTAATTTGGGCAAGATAGATTTCTCCAAACTTTCCCAATACGAAGCCGTGGACAACACTACCGGCGCCAAAGAGTTCGCCTGCGTCGGCGGGGTTTGCGAAGCTGATTTTACAGGGTAAATACGAAGCCGGACTCAGATTTTTTCGAGCGACAAGGCGGTGAATGCGCGAGAAGTGAGAAAAAATCTGAGTCCAGCGGAGTAAATTATGCTTTACACCAGAAAAGGAGACGATGGCACCACCAAAACTTTTGGTTGTGACCAGAGAATTTCCAAAAGCTCAATCGTGGCAGAAGCTCTCGGCGCGCTGGATGAGGTTAATTCTTTTTTGGGCATAGCTCGAGCAAGAACCCAAAGTTTAAATTTTAAAATTACAGACGAAGAGGTAAATTTTTCAGAGCTTATTTTAGAAGTTCAAAAAAATTTATTTATCGTTCAAGCGGAAATAGCTGGCTCGGAAATGAGTATTGCAGAGGAAAAGATAAAAGATATTGAAAAAATAATTGATGAAATAGAAAAAGTTCTACCACCGATAAAAACTTTTTTCATAAGCGGGGCGACAGAATTAGGCGCCACTTTTGATTTTGCCCGTACCTTAATCAGGCGAGCGGAGAGGCGAGTCGTCGGCGCCAAGGAAGAAAGCAAGATTAAAGTAAGCGCGGAAACTCTCCAATATTTAAATAGACTCTCTAGCCTTCTTTATGCCTTAGCGCGAATCTCTAGCCACATGAACGGGGCGGAAGAAATTAAGCCGGATTATAAATAATTTTTACTCAAAATGAAATTCGCCAGCTTTTTGGTGAACTTTTTGTTTAAGCAGGGGGTAATTATCTAGCTCCGGGTCTTCTTCAATCAATCTCACCGCTTCTGCTCGAGCGGCTTCTACCATCTTTATATTCCTAATAGCTTCCATACCCAAGTCGGTAATACCCCATTGTTTAATTCCAGAGAGCTCGCCGGCGCCGCGGAGGGTCAAGTCTAGTTCTGCCAATTCAAAACCGTTTTTAGCCGTTTTTAGCGCCTTTAGTCTTTCTACTGTCTTTGCGCTTTTAGCTTCTGCGAATACATAGCAATAAGCCTGATGTGTGCTTCGTATAACGCGCCCCCGGAGCTGGTGCAATTGGGCGAGTCCAAACCGCTCCGCGCCTTCTATTATTATCACGGTGGCGTTCTCCACATTGACGCCGACTTCCACCACCGAGGTGGCGCACAGTATGTTTATCCTGCCTTCTGTAAATTCCCGCATTATTTTCTCTTTTTTTTCTTTGCTCATTTTACTGTGCAATACACCTATCTCATATTCTTGGAAGATTTCTTTTTTTAGACGCTTGGCTTCAGTAGTGACCGCTTTCATTTCAATACCCCCTCCGCCCTTCGAAAAACTCAGGGCGCCTCCCCCTATATAGGGGGAGGCTGGGTAGGGGTATTCGTCAGGTTCCGCAATCCTCGGACAAATTACATACATCTGTCGACCACTTCTCAACTCTTTTTTTATCTGCTCGTAAGTTTCTTCGCGCTTGTCGGGCGTGATGATCTCGGTGATTATCTGCTTTCTTCCCGCAGGCATTTCATCAAGAAGCGACAAATCCAAATCCCCGTAAATTGTAAGAGCCAGAGTGCGGGGTATGGGCGTGGCGGTCATGGAAAGCAAATGCGGGGCGCTTGTGTTTCCTTTGGTGTCTTTTCTTACCAATTTTCTTCGCTGTGCCGTGCCGAATCTATGTTGTTCGTCTATTACCACTAGCGCTAAATTTTTAAATTTAACAGTTTTTTGGATGAGAGCGTGGGTGCCTATAAGAATCGGTATTTCTCCATTGGCTACCCATTTCAAAAGTTGCGCGCGAGAGATGGTGGTCCAGTTTACCCCGCCACCGGCGGGGCCGTATACACTGGTTTTGGATGGGAATTTGCGACAGCCGGAGCCGGTAATCAGTCCGATGTTTATGGGCAATCCGCCTTTGGCGGAAAAGTACTTGATAAAAGATTCGAAATGCTGGGTAGCTAATATTTCTGTCGGCGCCATATAGGCTACTTGTAGATTTCCGAAACTTTGTCCATTGGGTCTTTGTTTGACGGCTACATACGAAGCTGTGGCCGCAACCGCGGTTTTACCACTTCCGACATCACCTTCCAACAAGCGGGACATTGGAAAATTTCTGGACATATCTTTCAATATCACTTCAATTGATTTCTTTTGAGAATTAGTAGCAGTAAAGGGGAATCTTTGCAGAAATTCTTTTACACTTTTCTCGTCCGGCTTTATCTGGAAGGATTTATTTTTTTGATACGCCAGTTTGTCCCGCTGGCGATGGAGTTGTATAGTGAATACTTCCTCGAAAGCGAATCTCTTACGGGCGGATTCCGCATTCTGCCGGCTTCTCGGCCGATGAATCCAAATCAGGGCAGTCCGCAGGCTGGGCAGATTATATTTTTTCAAAATATCCGCCGGCACATAGTCCGAAATGTTATCCAAAGTTTTATCTTTTAACACTTTTTCTACGCAATGATAAAACCATTTGGAAGTTATGCCTCGGGCTTCTGCATAAACGGGATAGGAAAACCCAACCCCCTCCCGACCTCCCCCTAAGGGGAAAGAGGATTCGCTTCCTCTCCCTTGGGGAGAGGGTTGGGGTGAGGGTCTAAAAAGCGTGTCGTGGCTATCTATCGGCATATCCATCACTTTTTCAAATTCGGGATTGGCCAGATAGGGGTCTCCTTTGCCTTCGGTGACTTTTCCAGTAAGTTTAACCATGTCGCCCTCGCGGAGAATTTTTGCCAGATATGCCTGATGAAACCATATTATCTTAATCTTACCGGATACATCTTCTATCTCACCTTCCCCCATTGGGATTTTAGTTTTCCAGCCTTTTTTGGTTTTCAGATTTGCGATTTTGCCGTAGATGGTAGCTGTCTCTCCCGGAATGAGCTCGGATATCTTTTTAACAAGGCTTATGTCGCTGTAGCGGACGGGGAAGTGGAACAGAAGGTCGTGCACCGAAAAAACCTTGAGCTTATTCAATGCCCGTTTTTGGATTTCATTCAGGCGGAATTTGTTTGCCAAGCGGTCCGAGAGTTGCATGCGCCAATTGTAGCATTAAAAAAATGATGGGAAAATACAAAAAATATGATATAGTAGTTAAATTCTATAGTATAAAAATGGAAGGTTGCGCCGAATGGTAAGGCAACGGTTTGCTAAACCGTGAGGGCTTTAAACCCCTCTATGGGTTCGACTCCCATACCTTCCGCCAAATCCCTTTTTAATTATTGAGCATCCTCGCCTTCGTCCTAGGCCCCACCAGGCCATCCGAGACCAAGCCATTGTCCGCTTGCCATTTTTTGATTACCGCGATAGTCTTCGGCCCCAAGATGCCGTCCAATTTAAGTCCCAGATTGAGAGTGTCATTCAAGAATCTCTGGAGTTCTTTTACGGCTTCGCCCCTCGAGCCATTTCTTAAAGTCATAGTTCCGAGATTGTATGAAGAGGTCGCTTGCCCCACCGTGGCGGAAGAAGCGGGAGAAGTGGCAGGAGCGGGTGAAGGAGTGG
>MFVV01000041.1:10517-13659 GCA_001786225.1 Candidatus Nomurabacteria bacterium RIFCSPLOWO2_12_FULL_46_14
CCCAATCCGGGAACGGGAAACAACAACATTATCCCAATAACGGTGTTCATTCACGATAAAATCAGTGTCATCCGCCTGGGCGCCGACCCTGACATTGCCCAAAGGTTCAACATTGTTCCTGATTTTTATGTTTGTTCTTTCTAATTGAAGAGTATCATTGACCCACACCCTGACTAAACCATCACAAGTACCGGTGGTGTCGCAGGTTGGTGAAGAATTTAGCTTAACTTCAAGTTCCAAGGCATACCAGGTGTCAAAATTGAAAACACTATCTTTTTTAGTATCGCTGCCAGGTACCCGTAATCCGCTCCAGGAATAGCCATTACTGTTGACCTGATGGCGAAAAGGCGTATTTCTGTACCAAGCTGAAGTGATAACATCCCAACCCACGCCTGTTCCCCAGTTTTTACCGAAAATATAATAGAGCTTCCTTTGTTCGGCATATGTCCCCCCGCTGGCGAAGTTAACATAGCCCCGGACAAAAAAATGAGTTAAATTCAAATCTTTCAAATCTACCTGGGCGAAACGATTGATGTCTGTAGCGGGAGGAGGTGGGGTTAAATCCTCATAGGGTATGTGTAGAGAATAATTTCCGGAATAGGTTCTGGCTCCATCTACTGTAGCCTTGCCTGCCACCTGGTTCCACTTATCTTTGTTGCCTAACTCGAAATCATCACAGAATACCCATTCAGGGTGATTAGCTTGCCAGTTGGCACATTCATTGGCGTTAGCCTGGACTTTGTTAAGTATGGGGAAAATTATCAATCCTGCCCCAGATATAAAGATGGCCAATAAATAATAAAAGAAATGTTTTGACTTCCACATGGAAAGTATGCTTGCTTAATCAGTCAACTTTGATTTTCTCCATCAAGAGTCCAAGCAAGTTGGTTACTTCTGTCTGGGCTTCGCGCTCCGTATCGCTCCTAGTGAATTTCTGCCACGCCGCCAGAATCTCTTCGTCTTGCAGGTTGCGGACGGAATTTTCCAGATTCAATCTGGTCTCAAAATCCACCTCGTTCTCGGCTCGCAGGACTTTGCTGATGAATAGTTTAGAGAAACTTAATATTTTTTCGTTAATAGTCTCCGTTTGGAGAGCCGCTTTGGTCTCCCGCAATTCTCGGTGAAGGGTAAAATACTTGGTGCCGAAGAAAACATTACCCAGGATAAGCACTAAACAGAGAGTCCAAATTGTCTTTTGTTTGCTCATTATGATTATATTACTTATTTATTAATTTCCCCCTTATTTTATCACGATAAAAATTATACATCATCCAGAAGACGACCAATAGGAGAAGGACAGTCTTCCAGTCAATAACGTGGAGCCACCAGTATTTGGTCTTGAGTTCTATGTTCATATGGACACCCGAGCCCTCGGTCACCTGGAAAGGCTTGCCTTGGTAGGAGAGATAGCCCGGGGCTTCCACTCCCAGGTAATAGTAGCCCTCTGGCACCAGGAAGGAATAGGTGCCGGTCAGGTTGGTTATTTGCGGATTTTCCTGCTGGTACTCATCCGCCGGCCAGAGAACGTATTGGTCTTCGCCCTGGTCAAGCCAGTAGATGGAAGCTATGGCTCCCGGGACGCGGATTTCTTTGTCGCCGTACTTTTCATAAACATAGCCCTCCGGGTCTACCACCGTAGTCAGGCGGATTTCTTTCCGCCCCAGTTCCGGGTCGTTGAACTCCAGGACGGTAATTATTTCATATTCGCCTTCTACCACCGGGGCTTGGATTTCCGCGGTATAGATGCCATCGCCATCCGGGTCGGTATATTCAAATTCCAAAAGTACTAGCTTTTCTTCCACCCGGACCGGCTTGTCCTGGACTTGGGCGAATACTTTACTGCCGAAGACTATGGAACCCAGCAAAGTGTCGGCCGGGAGCTCTAAAGAGGTATTATCCGACCGTATTTTTCTCTTCCAGACGACATAACCTTTGACGCTTTTGACATCGCTCCCAGGTTTGACCACCAAGCGCAGAGATTTGCCGGAGACGGTGGCTATTTTCTGTTCCGGTACGCCTTCTTCGGAAACAGAGAGGGACATATTGTAGTCTATAAGCCCACTACCGCCCTTGGCGAAGACGATTTCCGTCGGTATCTTGTCTTTCATCGCGTCAGAAAGCTCGGCCACTGGCACGCCTTTTGGCAAACCAAATTGTCCCGGGGTGTCTCCGACCAATCTCTGTGTCAGCCCCGGCAGAGTTAGCTTGGCATTCTGCAGTTTGGCCACATCCGTAATTTTAGTGATACCCACTTCTTCAAAAGTTTTACCGAGTTCCGGGAACTTCTGGGCCAGATTGGTTATGGCGCGCGGTAGGGGAGCTAGGACGAATCTATTTATCTCTGCTCTGGGCAGGAGTTGCCATCTGTTTTGGAAAGCCAGCGGAGTTTCTTCCGGAATCAATTCTGCGACTGGAATTTCCGCGGGTTCTTCCGCGGGTTTGTCGGGAGTAAAGATATTTTTAATGGATTCGGCGATGTTTTCCACCAAGGAGGGAGTTTCTGAAGTCGGAATTTCTTCCGGGGCCGGCAAGACGGAAATCGGCGGCGGCGTGAAGACCGGTATTATCTGCGGAATCATCGGCAAAAGCACCGCGCCCGGCGGCGGCGAAGCCGGCGCGCTCGCCGCAGCCACGCTGAAAGAGATAGTGTAGTCGTCGGTATTGGCGTTAGTCGAAGCATCCGTACAGCGGACATAGTAAGTGTAAGAATTGCCGGCGGACACAGACACGTTAGAAGAATGGGAGGTGCTCCCGGTGGTGGTGAAGGTAGTATCCATGGAAGCGTAAGCTACTCCGGAATCAGTGTCATATTTACAGGTAGCCGATTCATTCGTATCCAAAGTCAGATTGGTAGAAGTGGTGCCGGAAGACAAAGCTCCAGAGGGAGCGCCATTAGAGCGGACGGGAGGAGTGGAGTCTCCGCCCGAGTCCGCCGTGGTAAAGCTCCAAGTCGTAGTGCCGGCAATCCCGGCGTAACTGTTGCTGGCGGCGTCGTCAAAGGCGTCCGCGCCAATCAAAACATAGTATTCGGTCAAACTGGAGAGAGTCGCGTCGGGATTGATGGTGATGGTGGTAGTGCCGGTGCCGGTAACCTTCGCGTCTTGCGCGTCAATGGTTTCAATTGTGGTGTCACCCACTGTAG
>MFVV01000042.1:0-740 GCA_001786225.1 Candidatus Nomurabacteria bacterium RIFCSPLOWO2_12_FULL_46_14
TGCTTAGGTTATAAAGTTATAATGTTAAAGGTTATAAAGTAATTCGACTTTTTATACTTTACAACTTTATGAACTTTCAACTGGCCGCTAGGCGGTCAATTTGGGCTTGATAAATAAGGGTATTTGGGGGATAAAGCTCTTTGGCATACTCCCAGAGGGCTATGGCTTCGGCCTTCTCCCCATTTCTCTCGGCCATGGCCGCAAAATAGATAACCAGATTCACCTTGGTTCTGGGGTCTACTTTCAGGATTCCTTCTTGGTATATCTTCTTTAAATCAGCGAAGGAAACATTGGTCTTTTCATCCAAAAGGCTTAACTTAGACTTCCAATGTTCAACAAACAAAGGGTTTAATTTTATAGCGACTTCTATGGCAATCCTAGCCTGTTCTGCGTTATTTTGGGCACTATATGCTAAAAACAGCCCAGAATAAGGCTCATCTGTTTTGTAATACGAGAGAGCTTCATTATAGAAGGTAATCGCCCGGTCATAATCCCCTTTGCCGAAGGCGATGCCGGCATTTTTCATAGCGGTATTCCATTTCTCCTTGTTTTGAGCTGATTCTTCTACTGTTTCTCCCCCTCCCCCTGTTAAGGGGGAGCCGGAGGGGGTCTCATTGGGGTTGCCTGGCGGTTCGGTCGTCAAGTCGTTGGACGAGACCTCACGATTACGATTATTGTAGTAGAAAATTCCGCCGGCAATTAAAATTATTGCAAGGACAGCAATAAGCAGATTGCGCTGT
>MFVV01000042.1:767-1798 GCA_001786225.1 Candidatus Nomurabacteria bacterium RIFCSPLOWO2_12_FULL_46_14
CCTTGGTCTCCCTTATCAAGGGGAAAACACAAAAAACCACCCCGAAGGGTGGTTTTTTGAAGCTTTAGGAGATCGACCCCGCCCAAGGCGGGCAGGCATCTAAAACTTATTTACTCAAGAACTAGGTAGGCCAGTTCAGGCTGTCTGATATCGGAAGATTCTTGACGCCGAAATCAGAGGTACAGTCGTTGGTCGTAGTCGCATGACTAGCGGCCGACATATCGGACCAAATGATCGGAGCATCAGTATCCGCATCAATATCAGTTACCTGGTCAGATGCAACACGAGCCGTGCTGTCGTTAGCAAGAGTTACTGTGACGAAGTCACCAGTTGCGTTGGCAGAAGTGATCGTGCCGCGCAATTCATACGTCCTGGTTCCCGACACAACTTGTTCCGCTGTGGGTACAAACAAGACAGAACCGGTTGTTTCCACATCGCCAACAATGTTGTTGGTATTGGTGAATACGCCGGCAACTTCAGCGTTGCTTGTAAGGTCCCACACAGTAACACCAGTCGTAGCATCAGTTGCCAGAGCGGTGTCTGTGTCGTGAGAAGTATCAAAGAAGAGATACGCCCACGCAACGTCGCCACCGTTTGAAGTCACAGAGAACTTCAAGAGAGGACGATTCGCGGTATTGTTCAGGGTATTGTCTGCCAGAGCTACCTTGGTGATGGTAGGAATAGCGGCATACACAGCCAAGTCAGCAGCTGCTGGGTCAGACTCCGTGCCAGTCGCCGATACACCCGTAGATGTATTGACGGCGGTAAAGGCAGTCAAGGTCGTCAGGACCGAAGCGCCGGTAGTACCCGCGCCGATACCTACAGCGCCGAGCTGTAGTTTGACAGTCAGAATCTTGTTGGTATTAGCCGGAACATTCCAGGTAAGACCAGAGAAGGTTACTGTCGCGCCGCCCGGGACTGTAGCCAGTAGATTCGCGCCGTCGTAGAGCATTACGTTCTGGACGGTCGTCGCATCCGCTACGGTCAGGGTAACATCGGTAACATTGAATCCGGCGGTAACCGCGGCTAAC
>MFVV01000042.1:1942-12137 GCA_001786225.1 Candidatus Nomurabacteria bacterium RIFCSPLOWO2_12_FULL_46_14
GCAGTAACTGTAGCGCCGCTAACAATTGAGGTGCCGGAAATCTGAAACACCGTATCAAACGCGTCAGTTGCAACGATAGCCAGAGCCGCGCCCGAAGCTGTGGAAGCGGTGTCGTCTTGTGTATCGTCGGCGAGGTTAGCATAGAGCTCAATGGTTACGTTCTGATTTTTAGGCAGAGTGTAGCCGATGGAGAAGTTGTTATCCTGGCCACCGGTTGACAGGGTGGCAATCGGTGAAGGCTGGGCGACAATGGCACCCGAGGAATTCTTGATCACCACATACATATTGGTGATATCACCTTCGTCAAACGCTGTGCCCGTGGACTCATTGATGTCAAAGGAAAGAGTCGAGAGTAAGACGTCCTCTACTGAAGAACCGGCCAGGTTCCAAGAGCCGATTTTGAAGTTGGCTGCAGGAAGAACCGTGGACTGGTTGGCATAGTTGCTGTTCTTTGTCAGAGTAACGGCAGTTGAGGCGATAGTCAGAGTGTTCGCGCTAACAGCGGTTGCTGGAGCATTGAAGGAGCCCAAGGAATCCTGACGGATTGCGTTGGAGCTACCTATAGCAAACTTGGCGGCAATGGTATCCGTGCCGGCAGTAATGTGGTCCGTGCCGTCATTGTCGTAGATGTCAGAGTGAATTTCCACCAAGACCGGAACTCCGGGCATAAAGGTGTAGTTCACCGTGTAAGAAGTGTAAGCTGTCGTCGCGTGGCTGTCTTCGTTCAAAGTGGCTGTGGAGCCATATTGAACACCACCAATCAAGATGCGCCCATTCCTAAGTTCGGTAATGTTGGCATCCGAAGCGGCATAAGAAGCTCGCAATGTTTCAACTTTGATAGCCTCGCCGTATGCCGTGAACTTGAAGGTACCGAGATTTACATCGCTACCGTTGTTGACAACATTGGTTGAAGGCGAAGAAACATCTTTCTCTATGGTCAGAGAACCGCCGGAAGTACCGGAAATGGTGCTAGCCGCGGCCGGTTCCCAAGGAGTGGAAGTCGGCACAATGTTTACGCCGAAGCTGGAGTCAACAAAGTCAACATCCGCCGCCTGGCGAAGCGAAAAGTGTACCGTGCGGGAAGCGCCGGAGATAATATCCGCATCTACCCGAACTATACGAGAACCAGCTACCAGCGATACCGGGGCCGCGGTGAGGTCAAAGGTTACATAACCGTTGACATCCAGGCCTGCCGCGGTCGCAACCTGAACTCCATTGACATAGAGCTTTAAGTTTTGGAACGCGGAAGCCGAAGCGGAGCCGACATTGCGGAGAGAAATTCTCCTCATCCAAACATCTCTTTGGGAGACGCTAAGGGTTGATTGCCAGACGGTTACATTAGGACCGGGGGTAAGAGTCGCTCCGGTCGGAGTAACTGTGCCAGCGGATACAGCCGCGAGAGTCGCGGAAGCTATGGAATGAATATTGCCGGAAGGGCCGTTAGTGGCCACCGTGCCGGCGGCAGTGGAGTAGGACACAAGCATTACTCCCACTGTCTGACCGGAAGTGCCAGAGGTAATGTCGGACTTCACCGCAATAGTCGTGGAACCATTAACCGTGAAGATGCCGGCGGGAACATTGAAATTGACTTCGCCGTTGGATGCCACTGAAGCCGCATCCGTCAAACGAGTAGCCCCGTTAAAGAGGTAAACATTGGAAGGAGTGCTGTCAGCAGAAACACCGATTCTCTTCAGCTTAACGCCGGTAACTGTGCCACTGCCTGTGAAGGTGAAGTGAGCAAGGTCAGCCGTAGCTTGGCCGGCAACAAGAGTGCCGGAAGCTGGGTTGTTTGTGGCGAGAGCCACACCTAGTGTGCCGCCAATCGGCGGCTGGACAACGCCACCCGCGCAAGACTGGCCAGTCAGCGGACTGAAGCCTGCGGTTGAAGTACAACCTGCGGGCAGAGTTACCACCCCGCCACTCGCGCAAGATACTCCAGTCAAGGGGCTAAAGCCGGAAGTTGAAGTACAGCCTGCGGGCAAACCGACTACGCCACCCGAAGTTGCAAGCAACGCCGTGCGAGACATAGGACCGAAGATGCCGTCAGCCACGAGGCCTGAAGCAACTTGGAATCTTACCACCGCGGCCCTGGTGAGAGAACCGAAGTAAGAAGTTTCCATCCCCGGAGAGCCTGCTCCCGAGCTGGCTACCGTAAATCCTTTTTCGTTCAGCATCTGTTGTAGACACAGAACTTGGGAATTTCTGGCGCCTTGCCTTAGAGTCACGGTAAAGGTGGCGCAACTGGCTGCTTCAGTAGTGTCGGGCGCAACCGCCATGACACCTACGAAGAGAGTTGCCACAACCATAACTCCAAGAAGGAATTTTGATTTTAATAAGTTACTCATAAATTTTTTTAATTTGCTACGCCATTAATTAGTTTCGACAAAACTAAAAGCGTAATCTTTTTCCTATCACTAAATTTTGTCCGCTAATAATTAATAATAAATAATAATGCAGCGGACTTGAAATAGTGAACAGAGATAAACATACATTGAAAACAAAATAATATTCTGTTTTCAATGACCTGGTTTGCTTATTCCCGCGCAAGATTTTTTCGACGAAATCTAAAACGGAAACAAACGTTGTGCAAATACGCAACGCGCCAAAAAGCGCATTCCGCAAACACAATAACATTATAGTATATTGTCCAATTTAATGGCTATACACTATGTGGATAACTCGCCCTTGTCGCGCAAGGCTATAAGGGGATTTTCAACCACCTCTATATATTCCCATATTTTTAAAGTCAAATCAAGGGGGAAGGTCATGAAGCTAGTTATTGATAAAGTAGCGGGACCACCTTTTTTCGCCTGTTTTTTTAAGAACTCCGCTTGAGACCATAAAAGCCAGTTCTCGCTGGAGAGTTTTCTCCCCGGCGGAAGCCAGAATACCGATTGCCTGCGATTTTATGTCCGTTATGGTCGCGCCATCTTTGATCCTTTTAAGGACACTTATTATTTCATTTCGTCTTTCTTTTCTAAGCAAATCTAGGCTGTCCCTTAGGTTATTTTTTCCATAGGACACATGGGAGGACATATCGGACATTTCTACGTCCTTTAGAGCCTGGAGCAAAGTCCCGCCTTTTTGGACACCAATTTTTGAATATTTATGTCCCTTATTTCCAATTTCCCCTACCCCTGGGGTAGGGGAAAGGGAAGCTAGGAATTTTGAAAGGTCGGTTTCGGCGCCGGAGATATTATTATTCAGCTTGTCATTGATGGATTCTTGGAGGTTGAGGAATTCTTTTTCTAAAATAGTGCCGTTCATTTCCGAGATAATTCTGACTGTCCGCCCTACTTCTAAAAGGGATAAAATTGCTGAAATCTTGTCCTTGAGAGTGGGGGCAGATAAATGAATGTCTGATATAATTTCAATGGCCAATGTCCTTAATTGATGACATAGTGGTTCAGTATCTTCAAGGACGTCCGTTACGATATATACTGCGCTGGCAAGCTTATTTACCCTAGAGGAAAAAATAACATAACTGGTGTCTTTTATGGCAAGTCTGGTGTTAAGGTTCGTGTCTTTTATATTGCCTTCCCCATTCATAATGTGTCCATTATATATACCCGCACACTTATTGCAAGCCCCCACACCTATTTTTAGGTGTGGGGGCAAGTCCAATAAGTGTGGGGGTATAGGACAAATAAAAAGGCGAGGTCCGCCTTGTCGCTCGAAAATAAGAGACGCTGCTCCCAATTCAAGTATGCCTCGATGAGCTTTCTATGCTAAAATACGGACATGGCAAAAAACAATAAAGGCGGAGCAAAGGAAAAATCGGCAAGACAAAACGGAGAATCTTATAAACTAAAAACAGAAACAAAACACGGAATAATAGCGATAGTGTTTTTTGTCCTGGCGCTTGTTCTCCTCATGGCCTCTTTCGGCTGGGCCGGACGGGCCGGGACTTTCGTTTACAAAATTCTTTTTTATCTCCTGGGCATCGGCTATGTTCTCCTGCCGGCTCTTTTCATATTACTCGGTTCTTCTTTCGTCAATTCGGAGACTCCCAACATCGGCTGGACCCGCGCCATAAGCGGGCTCCTCTTCCTTCTCTCGGGCTTGGGCATTATTGACATAATCTCCGGCAAACATTCCGGAGGATTCCTGGGCGAAATTTCCGCCGCGCCGTTGGTTGTGCTGTTTGACGTTTATGCCAGCGCCATATTTCTGGGAGCAATTTTAATCATCACGATTTTGATAATGTTTGATGCCCGCCTGCCCATTGCCGCTTTCTTCAGAAATTTGTGGAAGCGCCTGGGAAGAAAAAATGCCGACAGAGAATATCCGGACTCCGTGGAGGAAGAAGCGGAAACAGAAATACCCGAAGAAGAAGAGTCGGAGAAAACGGGCACGCCGGAGCAGATTGCGTCGCCGATAACTCCGAATGAAACGGACGTCGAGCAAGGCGAAGAGCTGGAAGAAATGCCGATTAAAAAAAGGAAGAGAACGGCCTCCGCTTACACTCCCCCACCCCTCTCCCTCCTGGAAGAAGACAAGGGTAAGCCAAATACCGGCGACATCAAGGCGAATGCCAACGTCATCAAGCGGACTCTGCAAAACTTCGGCATAGAGGTGGAGATGGATGAAGTCACCGTCGGCCCCACAATCACTCGTTACGCTCTGAAGCCCGCCGAAGGCATGAAGCTCTCCCGTATTGTCGGACTCCAGAACGACTTGGCTCTCGCTCTGGCTGCCCACCCCATCCGGATTGAGGCTCCCATCCCGGGCAAATCTCTGGTGGGCATTGAAATTCCCAACAAAACCAAATCCTTGGTGGGCCTGGCCACTCTCCTCTCGGATGATAAATTCAAAAACGCAACCAAGCCCCTGACCATCGCCCTGGGCCGGGGAATTTCCGGCAAGGCTATGTTCGGCAATCTGGCCAGGATGCCGCATTGCCTGGTGGCCGGCACCACCGGTTCGGGTAAATCCGTCACCATTCACTCTATGATAACCTCGCTTCTTTACCGCAACGGGCCGGATGACCTCAAGTTCATTATGATTGACCCCAAGCGAGTGGAGCTAACTTTATACCGCAACATCCCCCACCTCCTGACTCCGGTCATTACCGAAGCCAAGAAAACCATCCTGGCTCTCAAATGGGCCGCCAAAGAAATGGATCGCCGTTATGACATTCTGGAAGCCGAGTCGGTGCGGGACGTGGAGTCTTATCATGAAAACGTCTGGGGCAAGAACGGCTCCGGCGCCGAGCGGATGCCTTACATAGTTATCATCATTGACGAGCTGGCCGACATAATGAGTTCCTACCCCCGAGAGCTGGAATCGGCCATCGTCCGCCTGGCCCAAATGTCGCGGGCGGTGGGCATTCACCTTATCCTCTCCACTCAACGACCGGAAGTAAACATCATCACCGGACTCATTAAGGCCAATATTCCGGCCCGCATCGCTCTAAAAGTTTCCTCCCAAGTGGACTCCCGAACTATTTTAGACCAGGGCGGAGCGGAAAAGCTCCTCGGCGCCGGGGATATGCTTTACGCCTCGGGCGACGCTCAGCCGGAACGTCTGCAATCGGCCTTCATCTCCGAACCGGAAGTAAAAAAGGTGACTAAATATTTGGCCAGCGCTTATCGGGATGAAGTGAATGAAGAAATATCTCTCTCCGAAGGCAGTATCTCTGCGGATAAAAGCATTTTTGAAAGCACTCTGGACGAAGAAGATGATGACGAACTATACGAGGAAGCCCGGACTTGCGTTATTGAAGCCGGACGCGCCTCCACTTCGTATCTCCAGCGGCGGCTGAAGCTCGGTTACGCCCGCGCCGCCCGGTTGATGGATAAGCTGGAAGAACGAGGAGTGATCGGCCCGGGCGATGGCGCCAAGCCGAGAGAAGTTTTAGAAAAAATATCACGCGACAGTGAGGGTAACAATGTAATGCCATGAACACCAACGCCAAGAAAATACTGAAAATGGGTCTGCTTTTTTCCCTCTCTTTGTTCATTGTGCTATACACTTTTTTTATCTCCAAAGACTTGCTGTTCGGAGTAGAAATAAAAAATGTGAATTTTGACGGCCAAAGAGTGGACGACATGAGAGTTATGGCCGAGAGTGTGGTGGCGGTATTCGGCAACGCAAAAAATGCCATTCATTTAAGATTAAACGGCCGGCCGATATTCATGGACCAGGCGGGCAACTGGCAGGAAACAATTGCGCTACTCCCGGGTTATAATGTAGTAGAAATCAAAGCGGAAGATAAATTTGGCAACAGAGATGTAAAAAATTATCAATTAATACTGAAATAATATGCTAAACAAGAAAAAACCTGCCCGCAATGCTACGCATAGCGTTGCAGGCGGGGAGAAAGGGGCGGAAGAGGCGGTATTGGAGAATACCCTCCGAGGTATTCAGGCCAAGTTCGGCGAGGGTTCAATTATGAAGTTCGGCGACGCGCCGAGGGTGGACATTAACGTAATTCCTACTGGTTCGGTCGGTTTGGATATGGCCCTCGGAGTCGGCGGCATTCCCCGCGGCCGAATCATTGAGATATTTGGGCCGGAATCCTCCGGCAAAACAACATTATCGCTCCATATCGTCGCCGAGGCGCAGAAAAAGGGTGGGATTTGCGCCTACATTGACGCGGAACACGCCATGGACCCGGAATACACCAGAAAACTGGGCGTCAACATCAATGACCTCTTGATTTCCCAGCCGGACAACGGAGAACAGGCGCTGGAAATCGTGGAGAGTTTGGTGCGCACCGGCAAAATTGACGTTATTGTGGTGGATTCCGTGGCCGCGCTCACGCCCCGGGACGAGATTGAGGGCGATATGGGCGCGTATCATGTGGGCAAGCAGGCCCGGCTCATGTCTCAAGCGCTCCGCAAACTGACCGCCATCGTTGCCCGCTCCAAAACCGTGGTGATTTTCATCAATCAAATTAGGATGCAAATAGGCGTGATGTTCGGCAATCCGGAGACGACTCCGGGCGGCAAGGCGCTAAAGTTTTACACCTCGGTTCGTCTGGATATCCGTAAAATCGCCCAAATCAAGAAAGGCGAAGAAGTGGTGGGCTCGCGAACCCGGGTCAAGGTGGTAAAAAACAAAGTCGCCGCTCCTTTCAAGCAGACGGAGTTTGACATTATCTACAACGAAGGCATATCCAGAGAAGGCGAAATTATGGCGCTGGGCGAAAAATATAAAATCATAGAAAAAAGCGGCAACTCGTATTTCTCTCTGGTGTCGGACAACAAAGAAAAACTGGGCGTGGGCTACGATGCCACCCGCAAATTCCTGAAAGAAAACAGGAAAATCGCGGAACAAATCCTGAAAAGCATCGTCAAAAAATTTGCCGAAGAGGGCTAAATCTGTTAGTATCGGAAAATGCTGCAATACAACGAAATCCGGGAAAAGAAAATAATAATTTATGACGACGAGCCGTGCGAAGTGGTAGAGTCTCACGTCGCCCGCACCCAACAGCGAAAACCCCAGAATCAAGTCAAACTGAAGAGCCTCATCTCCAGCAAAACCCTTGCCACCACTTTTCATGTGGCGGATACCGCGGAAGAAGCGGAGATAGAGAAACGCGAGGTTAAGTTTCTTTATCACAATCGACCTGCCCGCAACGCTTCGCGTAGCGAGGCGGGCGGGGGCGAGTACTGGTTTTCCGACATGGACAATCCCCGAAACAGATTTAAGCTCCCGGAAGACTTACTCCAAAACACAACTAAATTTCTAAAAGAAAACGGGTCCGTAACCGCCCTGGTCTGGGATAATGACGGAGAAGAAAAGATAATTAAGATAACCCTGCCGATAAAAATGGAATTTAAAGTAAAAGAAGCCCCGCCGGCGGTGCGTGGCGACACTTCTAAAGGAGGAAATAAAATAATAACGCTAGAAAACGGCACTACCCTAACCGCGCCGATGTTCATAAACGAAGGCGACGTCATCCGAGTCAACACGGAGACAGGCGAATACGCGGAGCGCGTTTGAGAAAAAAGCCAAGAATCAAATTTTTGTCGGTAAAAAATTTATTCCTTGCTTTTTTTATTTTGCCACGAAAGGCAGTAAGCCCAGGAAGCGAGCACGTTTGACGGCGGCGGCGAGCTTGCGTTGATTGCCGGCGGTTACGCCGGTGCGTCGGTGATTCATTATCTTGCCGTTGGGATTAAGAAATTTCTTAAGAATTTCTACATCCTTATAGTCTATGTGCTTAATATTATTGGCTGAAAAATAATCTTGTCGCATATCTAAAAAGGTATATCTTCCGGATTAATGTCTTCTTCGGGGTACTCTATGCTGTCCGCTTCTTCTGGCTGACTCCCAACCTTTGCTCCTTCATTCATCCCCGCGCCGCCACCCGCGCCCTTCGGCCCAAATTGAGTGCGCTCCGCGACTATCTCCGTGCGGTATTTCTTCTCCCCGCTCGTCTTGTCTTCCCAGCTTCGGGTCTGTATCCTGCCCTCTATCAACATAGAACTTCCCTTCTTCATATACTGGGCGACGGTTTCCGCCTGACGGCCGAAGGCAACTATATTGTGATAGTCCGCCGATTCCTGGCGGACACCGTTCTTGTCTTTCCAAACCCTGTTGGTGGCCAGAGCAAAAGAACAGACTTTGACGCCGGAAGGCAGAGAACGCAATTCCGGGTCACGGGTAAGGTTGCCTATAATAATCGCTTTATTTAAATACATAAATTTTCCAAGTTATAAAGTATTATAAAGTATTTACGCCGCGACCATGGCGTCGATTTCTTTGTCTATCTCCTCTTTATTAATCGGCGCGGGCGGAGCGCCTTCTTCAGCGCGGCTTCGGGGTCGAATCCGGTCTCGGCCGGCAAATCTCTTGGCGGCGAGAGTATTTTCCCGAACGGTTTTGGTTATTAAAAAGCGCAGAATATTTGGCTCCAAATCCAGTTTCTTTTTTAGAGCCAGAACTTCCTCCGCGTCAACGGCAAATTTGGTCCAGCTGAAATAGGCAGTGCTAAATTTGTGGCGGACATTCAGAATGGATTTATTCATAGTGTAAGCAAGCGAGACAAGTTTGGGCACCTCGTCGGAAATTATCTCCGCTTGCAAGCCCTCCAGAAGGTCCTTGAGGCCACTATAAATGCGAGGAATGTCTTCTTCTGGTATGGTAGGCAGGAGTAAATAGCCCACCTCGTAAACCCGGGCGTCGGTTTCGTTTAAGTCTTTCTTGAGTGCCATGGTTTCCATCCTAACAAAAACCGGCCGGGAAGTAAAGTTGCTCTATATTCCAAAAACCCTCCTAGCGTTTTTTACCATAATCTCGGCCATGACTGACTCCGAAAGCCCCTTGATTTCAGCAATTCTTTTGACGACTTCTCTCACATACGATGGCTCGTTCCGCTTGCCGCGGTGGGGCACCGGTGCCACATAAGGCGCGTCGGTTTCCGACATTATCATCTCGAGAGGCGTAAGACGGATAACCTCATCGTAATCCCGGGTGAAAGTTATCACGCCGGTAAAAGAAAGAGTAAAACCAAAATCCCAAAAGGCCCGGGCATCCGCCGGAGTTCCGGCGAAGAAATGCACATCGCCTCTTGCCCCACCAGAGGCGGAGTGAACCCGGGAATATTTTTTCAGAAGTTCTAAGGAATCCTGGTAAGCGTTCCGGTTGCTGTTTTTGGGATTATTGCGTATATGCAACATCAACGGCTTGTTAAATTCATTGGCCAGTTGTATTTGGCTGATGAAGGCTTCTTTTTGCCTATCTATGGATTCCTCATCCAGATGATAATAATCCAGACCGCATTCGCCTATGCCCACCACCTTGGGATTTTTAAAAAGTTCCCCATAGGCGTCTTTGTCCAATTTTTCTCCGCGCGAAGTAAACTCTTTTCCGCCTTCACCCAATTCTTTCTCATCGTGGTAAGAAGCGCCAGTATGTATCGGATGAAGTCCAATAATTGCATACACCCCTTCCTCGTACTCATTCGCCATCTCAACTGCTTTCCGTGAAGTATCCACCTGGGTGCCGACATTTATCACCCAAGTATCATTCGCCAAGGTGCGTTTTACGACTTCATCCCTATCTTCATCAAAAGCCTTAAAGTTAACATGGCTATGAATATCTATGTATTTCGGAGTCATTTTATGTAAACACAGGGTTCCCCTGTGTAATTTCTTTATAATTCAACCAGTCATCAATCATTGTCTTAAAGTAATCTTGATCTGATTTATACAACTTTTTATAATTAGGAAATACATGGGGATTT
>MFVV01000043.1:0-6316 GCA_001786225.1 Candidatus Nomurabacteria bacterium RIFCSPLOWO2_12_FULL_46_14
ACCTAATTTCAACTTAACATCTATTTACTATGAATGCAACCCAAAATAGGCGAAAAAACGAATTCTGAAACTTGGCTGCGGGACTTGGAATCGAACCAAGATTTTCGCGTCCAGAGCGCGACGGCCTACCTTTAGCCGATCCCGCAATTTAATATTTTCGGAATTTAATTAAACGAATAAACCCAAACACCTCTTTTTTTCTTGATAACTGAATCATATCCTTGCTTTTATGGGGATGAAACCCTATCCTAGAAACTAAATCAAAAACATTTTTCAACATAGAGATATTTCTATTTGAAAATTGAACTTTATATGTGCAAGTCGGTTTATGGATAGAATGACTTCCTTCCGCTTCATATAATCCCCGAAGATATCTTACTATATACTTTTTATTTGAAATAATCCAGCCAGGTATCGATATGTTCAAATTTCCTCGAGGGCTAAAAGGAATTCCAAGGCGATCACTAATATGTTTCTCGTATATGCGTATTCTTATACAATTTCCACCGGAATGAATATTTTTCGCGGGTTTTTTGCCGAATATTTTCTCTATTAATATTGAATATCGATTCACGAAACTTGGATTATTGGAATTTGAAAAGATTGATAATTCTTCGGTCCTGGGGTATGCCCTGATATGTCCATCTCCTAAAACAACCCCAATAAGTTCTGCTAAGTCACCGTTATGTTTTAAAGGCAAATATTCTGACTTGATTTTTCCCTCCAATCTCATTTTCTCCCGCCATTCTCGAAAATTGTCAATTTTCTTCCGTTTCATGGTTTCGGAAATTTTTTTAACAGATATATTGGTGTATCTAGTTTGACCTTTATTCCAGACTGACATAAAGATTATTATATCATATTTCCTATCATTAGACGATCTGACAAACCATTATTCAGCCCACCCTCAAGGTTTCGGTTTTTCAAGATTCTGGTATACTCTCTAGTATGCGTACTGTTGAGCGAAATATAGTTTCGGCATTAATCTTTTCCAAGGATGGAAAAATGTTAATGGGCATAAAAGATTATCAAGTTATTTAATGAGTTGGGGTATTTGTGATTGCGGTATAGTTCACTTCGTGTCAGAAGGCCAGCCGATAACTGCATGGAAAAAGAATTAGAAAAAACCGGAGATGGAATTTTGTGTCCACTTACGATAATGATAAAGGACGAAAAAATTCTCTGCGGTTTAAGGAATTACACCAGAAATGTGTACAAAGATATTTCTGCATGGACTCTGCCGGGCGGCAGGTCTAACTCCGGGGAAACTGTTGAGCAAGCTCTCCGGCGGGAAGTAGCGGAAGAGGTTGGCATAACGTATTTCGAAATTGCGGATTTTGTCGGTGAGAAACCGGGTATGAAGCCGAACACAATCGTGCTGGTATTCTTGTCCTTTACTGACCAGGAGCCGAAGCTCTTAGAGCCTGATAAATTTTCGGGGTGGAAATGGGTGTCTATTTCTGAATATATCCACGACGAGAAATATGGTCTCTTAAACCCCGAAGTTCAGAAAATGATTATTGAATATTTAACCAAAAATGTAAGGGTTAAGGTAAGTACCTAGGTACGTACCCACGTACGTACCTATTCTGGTATAATAATTTTATGACCAACTGCATCATCGTTCACGGATGTTCGGGGAGTAAAGAGTCCACTCTTGATTTTTCAGAAGGAACAGAAGTTCAACACTGGATTCCTTGGACACGGCAAAAGTTACGAGAGAATAGTATAAATACTCAAACCCCGCTAATGCCCGAACCCTGGGCGCCGGTGTATGAGAAATTCAGGCAAGAATTTAAAAAATATAAAGTTGATGAAAATACCGTTTTGGTCGGCCACAGTTGCGGTTGCGCCTTCCTCACTCGTTGGCTGGGAGAATCCAAACAAAAAATTAAAAAACTTATTCTGGTCGCGCCGTGGAAAGTTAACACCAGGAATGAATCTTTTCGAGACGAATTTTACGCTTTCAATATTGATGAAACTATAAAATCCAGGGTGGGGGAGATAGTTATGTTCACTTCAGACAATGAACGTGAAGGCGGTCTAGAAAGTCTAAAAATTTATCATCAAGCTCTCGGTGGGAGGATTATAACACTACCGTCGCATGGCCATTACATTTTTGAAGATATGGGAACCCAAGAATTCTCAGAGTTACTGCAAGAGATTATAAATACAGAGGTTTAACCTCTGTTGGCATTATCTAATTCCCGCCATTGTCTAATTCGCGCGAATAAGCGAATAGTTATTATTGAGGGTAGCCCTCGATAATTTGGGCGGCGGCGGGGGGATTATTTTTGTTATATAATCCGGCAGTATAGCCGATTTACATCGGGCTCGCTAGCGGATATAATGTGTTGTATGAGCACCAAAGTCACCAATATAGTTTTGTTGGTCGTGATTGTCATTTCTTTCGGCGCGGGGGTGGGGTTGTATCCCAGCTTGCCTGACCAGATGGCTTCGCATTGGAACGCGGCCGGAGCGGTAGACGACTATATGGGCAAGTTCTGGGGCACGTTTCTCTTGCCGACAATAATGCTCATGATGCTGGTTCTCTATTTCATCATCCCCAAAATCGACCCGCTCGGCAAAAATATCGGCGACTTCCGTAAGTATTACAATTTGTTCTGGGTCTTTCTGTTTCTTTTTATGGCCTATGTTTTCAAATTAACTATTCTTTGGAATTTGGGCTGGCAATTTGATTTTACTCTTTTGCTCATGCCGGCACTCGCGGTTCTATGGTTTTGTCTGGGCGTATTCCTCAAACGGGCCAAGCGCAACTGGTTCGTGGGTATCAGGACTCCTTGGACTCTTTCTAGTGATTTGGTATGGGACAAGACGCATCAGGTAGGCGGCAGGCTCTTCCAAGTCACAGCTCCTATTATCCTAATCAGCATCTGGTTTCAAGACAAGTTGTTTTACTTTTTATTCATTCCGGTCATGGCCACTATACTTTTTTGTGTTATTTATTCTTACATTCTTTACTGGAGAGAAAATAAATCATGACGAAAAACGCACCCCTCCTAATCTTTATCGGCGTACTTATTTCTTTCTTCGCCCTCTTTTTAGCTTTCCCGAGAATTTTTGAAAGCGGGACATTTTATAATGATGAAAATAAAACCGAAAGCGCTTTTTGGTCCGAGGAAACTCCACCTGTCTTTCCACCCTTGGATAAAGAAGCTTATGACAAGAAGCTTATTGAGCTTGCCAACAACCCCCCGCCTCCGCCGGAGATTCCGGCGGAGGCGGGACAAGCCCCCGGCGCCACTTCCCCCGCCAATATTCCGCCCCCCGTGCCAACTCCTCTCTGGCCTGCCCAAGCTGTTTATCCCAATGCTGGCGCCATTTTGCCTTTTCACAGGATTGTGGCTTATTACGGAAATTTATATTCAAAAAAGATGGGAGTCTTGGGGGAGTATCCCGAAGAAGAAATGCTAGGGAGGCTTAATACTGAAGTTGAGAAATGGCAGACGGCCGACCCGGAAACTCCAGTTATGCCCGCGCTTCACTACATAGCCGTGGTGGCCCAAGGGTCTGCCGGCGTCGACGGCAAGTACCGATTCCGTATGCCGGAGAGTGAGATTAATAAAGTGCTGGCTATGGCGACGAAGATAAACGCTCTGGTATTCTTAGACGTGCAAGTGGGTTTCAGCACTGTAGATATCGAGGTTCCTCTTCTTGAAAAATATTTAAAACTTCCCAACGTACATTTTGGCATTGACCCCGAGTTCTCTATGAAAACCGGCATAAGACCCGGCAAAGTAGTCGGCACAGTGGACGCTACGGACATAAACTTCGCCGCGGAGTATCTGGCTAAGGTTGTCAGAGAAAATAATCTCACACCCAAGATTCTGGTGGTGCATCGCTATACCCAAAAAATGGTTACCAATTACCAGAACATCACTCCTTTGCCCGAGGTGCAGATTGTGATGCACATGGATGGCTGGGGCGAGAAGGCTAAAAAAATAAATACCTATCGGCAGTTTATTTACTCGGAGCCGGTGCAGTTCGCTGGCTTCAAATTATTTTATAAAAATGATCTTTGGGAGAAGGGAACTTCTCTCCTGACTCCGGAGGAGCTTCTGAAACTCCGCCCCCGACCTATTTACATTCAGTATCAATAAGGTATAATAATAAAGACATGAAAAACCCCGAAGAACAATTCAAACCCTCTGTCTTGGGCGGGCAAGATGAGGTCAATTTGCATTCAATATCAGCCGAACGCAAAGAATTTAGAAAAGCCCGCCGGGAAGTAGCCGGTACGCCCCTGGAAACAGCTGTTAAAGCAAAGCTCGATAAAAAAGAAGAGGAAACTCGCCAGCAAACTCAAGGTTTAATAGAAAGGTTGGGAGGAATATCAGCCGTCAAGGAGCGTCTCAAAGAAGATAAAGCAATAGCCGAGAAAAATGCGAAAAATGAATGGTTTGACCAAGATTCAATTGACCGGGAACTGGGCTCTGTCTATGGGCAATTGAATAAATTAAGAGAGGATTTTGCAGTCATTTCCCAATTTGAACTTCGCAAAATGCGCGAGGCGAGGACCAACCCGCGCACAGCCCGCGTGTACACCGGCATTCAAGACGATATTTTAACGGTAAAGAATGAACTAAAAGAACAAGAAAAAGAAATAGAAGACGCCGATTCGGTAATGGTAAAAGCGGCGGATATTTTGGAATATCGGCGCGGACTTTTTGAAGAAGGTCATATCGCCCATACTCCAACAGTGGAGAGATATATTAAGGAAATAGGAGTAAGAATGATTTCTAGCAAGCCTATGTTTTTACATGGCCCGACAGGTACGGGAAAAACTTCTTTGGCTCGTTACGCGTCCCAACACTTTACCGGAGAGCGAGCGGAGATGATTTATTGCAATCCCCAAACCAGGGAATCAAGCATCTGGGGGAAGACCGGACTTGATGTCAAAGATGGCGCTCCGATAACGATAGACGTTTATGGGCCGCTGGCCAGGGCGATGAAAGAAGGCCGAATTGCCATTTTTGATGAGTTCACCGCGCTGCCGCAAGAGCAAATGGTTTTCATTAAAGGTGTTCTTAACGCCAAAGTCGGAGACAAGGTGAACGTCATGGGTAACGGAGTGGTAGAAATAGCGCCGGGATTCCAGATGATTTTTACCGCTAACTTAAAGTCGGAGAAAAACCGCGAACGCCAGGAGCTTCCACCGGAAATCGCCCGAGAGTTCGAACAAAACAATCTTGAGATTGGTTATACCCCAAAAGAAGAAGCCCACGACATCGCTCTTGCCCGCCTAATGAATCCAGACGGTTCGCTGGATATGTCTTATGAAGATTTGAATACCACTATCCCAAGATTCTTAGAAGCTATGGAAGAAGTGCAAATCGCTTACACCGACCGGGCCAATGAAAATACCGCCAGACTAACCGGCACTATGGACTCTTCCGGCAACCGGCCGGGTTTGAAAAAATTTGTCTTTACCCAAAGCACTATTGAGGCGATTATCGACGGCTGGAAGACCGAGAAAACGCAGAGAGGCAGTTTGTCTTTTGCCGAATTTTTAGACCGGCGCCTGGTCACAGCCCTCACCTTCAAGGAGTATCCCGAATCTGATCGTATTTTAGTAGCCAAGATATTGGCCGCCAAGGGACTTCTGCGTACAGTTGAGGCCAAAGATATGGGCTTACCTGAGGCCGTCTTTGCTTTTGATGCGGCTAAAAGACAGAGAGGAGGAAAAGAACAAGTAGAAAAAATTATTGCCGAATCGCGAAAAGAGCGGCATATATCTCTCCGAGAACTGGCCACTCTTGATCCGTTTGACACAAGGAAGATGGCGGCAGAAAAAGCAGCTTTGGAATTTCTTGACCCGAAAGAGAGGGAAGCCCACGAAACTTTTGGAAGACAAGAAGTCACCGAGGCGCGTCTCCGGGCGGAATTCGATGGGTTTCTGCTTGATACATATAAAGGCTGGAATGTTGATGCGAATAAACTCAGCCAGATTAAATTCCGAGTAGAACCAATTAATCCTGCAAATATAGACTACGCGGCCAAGAAAGCCGATATTGATACTTCTAAATTTGGAGAATATTTAGTCAATCCAGATACGGCCGGCATTGACTGGAGCCAAGTGCTGAAAGAGAAAATAAAAGTTGTGGATCTCTCGGCCATGGTGGGCCAGCCGCTCGATGTGGTTGCCAAGCATATCGTTGATACTTACGGAAACAGATATTATATCCCGGGACTCGAATACTATAAATATATTCTTGAACACCCCGATCAAGCTCCGGACGACTTACAACATGGAAATTACCATTTCATGTTTGGATCCCTC
Organism: Candidatus Nomurabacteria bacterium RIFCSPLOWO2_12_FULL_46_14; assembly: GCA_001786225.1. Taxonomy (GTDB): domain Bacteria; phylum Patescibacteriota; class Minisyncoccia; order Phycocordibacterales; family UBA9973; genus UBA9973. Next base: position 6,302 of record MFVV01000043.1, read on the forward strand.
TTCCGGGGCTCGGGT
>MFVV01000043.1:6369-11592 GCA_001786225.1 Candidatus Nomurabacteria bacterium RIFCSPLOWO2_12_FULL_46_14
CGGCCGCTGGCTGGACAACGACTGGCGCGGCGCTTTTCGGGTTGTCCTCCTCGAGAAATGATGTTGGCTCTTTGAATTTTTGTCTTTGAATTTGGATTGGAAATTTGAATTGTTGAATTTTGCTTGCGTTTTGTTTTTGCATTTCGTATTTGGATTTCTGTACCGTGAATATCAGTACACCGGTTATAAATTTGTTATGACCCATGTGCCACGGTATCGGGAAGAATTTGTCGGGAATGTGCTCGAGCCTTGCCTTGGTCTGGCTCTGGCACAGTGTGGCTTATTCTATCTTAAAAAAAAAGATCATAGTCTGTGCGAGAAACTACGGTATTTTGATACCGAATAATGTTTAGCCCGGCAATCTCTTTCTGACCTTGCTGGGTGGTGTATAAGGGCGGTTTCTCGCACACATGTCGGGCAGATCCCTCTTCCGGAACTCGGATGGGAACTGGAACGTTCCGTACGTCAACTGGACTGGTTCGAAGTGGAAGCGCAACGGCAACTGGCTGGACAACGACTGGAACGGCGATTATCGGGTTGTCCTCCTCGTTACTTTTTCTTTTTCACTCCATTCCTCCTAGAGAAGGGTGGGGTGTTTTTATTTAATCATCTGAGCCGTCTGTTTTTGAGCTTGGTTTTTCCAGCCATAGAGCATTTGGCCGATTTCTTCCAGCTTCTCCGATAGGTCAAGAAACTTTTTCATTTCCATGCCTCCCAGTTCCTGGAGAGAGTATAAAAGGAATTTAAGTACGTCGTTTTTAGTAATCGCTCTCCCCAAGGCATCCACCCTTCTTTCACCGGTTGAAAACTGAGCGATGGAGATAAGTTCGATCAGATCGGAAAAAGACGTGTCAATCTTGATACCTAAGGAATACCTTCTCATTTTAGGAATGAAACGAGTCAAGTCACTCCAGTATGTATAGGCAGACATAATCTTTATTGCAATCTGCGAAAGTTTCGGACTAGACTTTATATTCATATCGTGTTATAATTATATCATATTATTAAATTTATGCAAGGGCAGAAGGAGAAAAATAAAAAATTGCCTTCTTTTGAAGAAATTTTCTCCAGAGAAAATGTATTTTTGGCTTGGCATAACTTCGCTCGAGGTAAAAAATATAAGGAAGATGTCGCCGAATTTGCTGTTGATCTCGTTCATAACCTATCGAGTTTAAGAAATGACCTTATTTCCGGAAAATATTCCCATGGTGGCTACCGGCATTTCAAAATAAGCGACCCGAAGCCGCGGGATATTCACAAAGCTGAGGTGCGCGACCGGGTTGTGCACCATGTTTTATATAATACTCTCTATCCTTACTTTGACCGCAAATTTATTTTTGATTCTTACTCTTGCAGGCGCAACAAGGGGACGCACAAAGCCTTAAAACGTTTCCAGGAATTCACCAGGAAGGAGAGCGGAATTTATCGAAAGAGAATATGGATTTTAAAATGCGATATAAAAAAGTGTTTTGCCTCGGTTGACCACCAGATTCTCAAATCAATACTTCGCCGAGAGATAACCTGTGAAAAGACTATGGCTATTATTGACTCAATCATTGACAGTTTTTATTCCGGGGAAGCTGGCTTAGGCATACCCCTGGGTAATCTGACTAGTCAACTCTTCGTCAATATTTACTTACATGAATTTGATCAATATATGAAGCGAAAACTTAAGGTTAAAAAGTATATTAGATATGCTGACGACTTTGTAATAATTTCAGACAATCGCGATTTTCTTCTTTCCCTCATTCCACAAATAGGAGAATTTTTAAAAAAGCGGCTGCACTTTGAACTCCATGATAAAAAAATATCCTTAAAAGCATTTTCTGCCGGTATAGATTTCTTGGGCTGGGTGCACTTTCCGCGCTATAGTGTTTTGCGAACGGTTACTAAGAAGCGAATGTTTCGCAATCTTAAGAATTCAAGAAATAATAGCGCGTTCCCGTCCCATCTTGATTCTTATTTTGGACTTTTAAAGTATGGAAATGCTTGGTATCTGGAGACGGAAATAATGGCTCTTTATGACAATAAATGATAATATAATTTTTATGGACAAGCTTCCTAAAATAATACCGCCTTCGCCTCAACTCAACCCTGCCTCGGAGGGTGCCGGACACGAACAGGCCCTGGATTTCGTGGAAAGCCATCGGGATTATCTGGACCATTACGCCCGTGGCCGAGTCAACTTCCAACCGGCTCCGCCGGAGCTTGACACCTTTGCTTTTGATCTTAAAGAAAATATAGTCTATATAAATGACCGCTTTTATAGAAGGCTCGGGTTCTCCGACGAAGAAACATTATTTGCTACCTGCCACGAGCTTGAACATTTAACCGAGAAAGCCGAGATGCTTACCGAGCGTGGCGGGGAGAGAAAATTCACAAGCTATGTAAAAAAAATAGAAGACTCTCGGGCCTACGGACTGTTGGATAACTGTGTTGCCGATATAAGGCAGAATCGGGCGGTAGTTGCTCGCACTCCCGGCTTTGCGGATTTGGAAATATCTTTATATAGAGAAGATCTTTTTCCGGAAACGGATTTTACCGGCGAACCTCGCCATATACAATTCGCCCAAGCGCTTCTTCGGGAAGCCAGAGTGCCGGGAGAGATCTGCCAGGTAGACCCGGAAGTGCGTGTCAAGCTTGACCAGGTGAAATCGGTTGTCAAAGGCGGCTTACCTCTGCTTGCGGCAATGACGCACCCAGCCACCCCGATGTCCACCAGGGTGCGACTGCAGGATAAATATCTTTGGCCGATTTGCCAGGAACTTCTGGAGAAAGATAAAGAAGATAAAAAGAAAAATAAGGGAGAAGGCGAGGGTGATCCGAATGAAATGTTTAAAGATGCTTATGAGCGGGCGGAGAAGAAAGTGCTTAGCTCTGTTCCAATAAGAGACATAAAAAAAGCGCTAGAAGAATGGCAGGCAACGCCCAAGGAAAATCCGCTGGATGTCGCTGACCGAGAATATGCCGAGAAGCTGGGTGTGCAGACAGAAGATATCAGACGCTACCGTGATATTGTGAAGTCGCTGGAAAAAGCAATAAATACTGAAACCGGCGAGACTTTAATAGACGAATTGCATCAAATTTTCCGAAGAATAATTTCCAGAAGAATAAAGCCGGCAATGAAGCCGAGGTATCCGACAGAGGAAGGCGAGGACCTGATTCATCCGGGAGAACTGGTGGCCTCGTTTAAGGGGGGCAATTTGGAACCTAAGGTCTGGGAAACCATGGAAGTCAGAGAAAAGCCCGGTCTTAAATTCGGGGAAGTTGAGATTACTCTGGTCTGCGACAGGTCGGCTAGTATGCTAGGCGCGAAAGCAATTGAACAGAACAAGGCGGCGGTTTTGGCCATGGAAGCACTTAAGAGATTCTCTGATGATTTGGAAAACGAAAGAGTCAATATGGAAAGCCCGCTTGAAGTTCGGTCCGAAATTTATGCTTTCCAGGCTACCGGCGAGGATAGAATTCCCCTCAAACAAATGTCCAAAGAGCTGGAAGAGGGGGAAAGAGTAAAGGTTGCCAAAACTCTCTCCACCACGCCCGGCCTAGATACGACCGACTATGCAACGTTGGAAGCCATACATGCCGGTGTTGGTCCAGAAACCCGGGAAAAAATAAAGGAAGGAATACTTAAAAAAATTGTTATTGTCTTTACTGATGGAGTTAGCGGCAATGCGGTGGAAGTCAAAAGGAATTCTAAATTGCTCAGAGAAAAAGGAGTAATCGTAATAGGTGTGGGTATTACAGCGGAAGGCGCGCCGGCGGTCGAAACTTATGCGCCGGAAGCTCGCCTGGCGGAAACAGCGGAAAAGTTGCCATTTGTGTTGGCTGACCTTCTGAAGGAACACCTGGCGGATATTTAAGGGCAAATATTTATAATCTGCGGCTATGAACATGTCAAATAAAAATTTAAGTGAAAATTCATGGAGGCAGGTCAAATATCGCAAAAGATTTCTGAACGCTCTTCGGGGCATGTATGTTCTCTTTAAGACCACCCGGCATGCCTATGTATATCTGGCGGTAACTCTAACTGTGATCCTCCTTGGATTTTATTTAAAGATATCGCCTCTGGAATGGGTCGCCTTAACTTTCGCCATCGGCTTAGTGTTCGTGGTGGAAGCCATCAATACCGCCATTGAGATAGATATAGACTTAACCTCGCCCACTTTCCATCCGTACGCCCGCGATACCAAAGATGTAGCCGCCGCCGCGGTGCTCTTGTCTGTGTTTGTGGCGATTATTACCGGACTTATTGTTTTTTTACCGAAAATTTTGTAGTATAATCAACACATATGGATAAAAATATTAAAATTTTCGTTTCGGTTCTTGTTCTTTTGGTTGTCGCAGTCGCTCTCTTGGCAATCCTCCGGACCAGTCCTCCTCCAGCCTCTGCCGGCGAATACGACGAGCTAGCCCAATGTCTAGGGGAGAAAGGCGCGGTTTTCTACGGGGCTTTTTGGTGCTCGGTCTGTAAATCCCAGAAAGAAATGTTCGGCTCTTCCGCCAAACTCCTGCCTTATACGGAATGTTCCACCCTCGACGGCCGTGGTCAGACGGCGGAATGTCGGGAGAAGGGGATTCCTTCCTATCCCACTTGGGAATTCGCGGACGGCTCCCGTCTAACCGGGGCGATACCCATTCCGGAGCTAGCCGAGAAAACCGCCTGCGCCTTGCCGGCCGCTCCCGCGACTCCCGAATAATGCTATGAATCCCGAAGTTATCCATTATTTGAATTTATTTCTGGGCGCGGGGGCGATTGCCCTCCAAGTTTTTGCGCTTTTGGCCCTTCTCTTTCTCGTTTTTAAAAAAGGGAATATCTTCTTGCGATTTATCCGCGAGAATTTTCTGATTATCGGCTTTCTGATTTCCCTTGCTTCTTCTCTTTTTTCCCTGGTATATTCCGATATTATCGGCTTCTTGCCTTGCGCTTTTTGCTGGTATCAGCGGATATTTATGTTTCCGCTCCCGTTTATCTTCGGCGCGGCACTCTTGTCTAAAGACCGCAAAATCATTAAATATACCCTGCCGCTGGTCATCGTCGGTTTTGTCCTTTCGGTTTATCAGAATTTCATCTATTATTTCGGCGATAGCTCCGAATTGCCTTGCGACGCTTCCGGCGTTTCCTGCTATCAAAAACTAGTCTCGGAATTCGGCGGCTACATTTCCATACCCATGCTGGCCTTCTCCGGCTTTTTCGCCCTCTTGGTTTTACTTGTTGTAGCT
>MFVV01000043.1:11608-16482 GCA_001786225.1 Candidatus Nomurabacteria bacterium RIFCSPLOWO2_12_FULL_46_14
TTTACTTGTTGTAGCTTATTTTTACAAAGCGGAGGATTAAACACATAAGAAGAGAAAAAAGTAGTATAATTTATCTTATGCTATCCCAGAACACTAAAAATCTACTCCTCGCGGCTCTCAAGAAGGAAATTGAGGAGACGGAGAGAGAAACAGAGGAACTTATAGCAAAACTCGAGAAAGAAAAAGCCAAGGAAGCCTACTAAAATGCTTGAGAAATTAAAATTTCCAATTAGAGGAGATGAGAGGGATCCAATTACTCCAGAATCTCTTGAATCAGATCTTGAACTAGAGCTAGTTCCGGCTCTGGGCAAGCTCGCTTTAGTGGCTCAAAGACTTGAAGAATTATTAATGAAAACTAGCAAGACTGACCGGGAAATAAAAGGATTTATTACACCAATGAGAGAAAGGTTGAGATTGCTCGCGCTTAAGGTTCAAATAATATTCGGACTTCTTCTCATACCCACATCTGCCACGATAGGCGCAATTGAGCAAAAGGAAACGTCGACTGCAGATAATTCTATTGAAGCCTTACAATCTCAGCCGAAACCAAGGGATGAGGTAATCAAAGGTATCTGGTTTACTGGCCAGGAGTACCGACATACCGATGAAGAAACGACTCATATACTCAACTACATGGCGGGGAGAGACACTCTTTCTGAAGAAGAAGTCGTTCGCCTTGTTAAAGAACGATGGATGACTTACTTGGATACAACCATCACCTTACCAGAGAACATTAGCCTAAGAGACGCGGCTGACTCGGTGGCAGCTCATTGGCCAATATCTAGAACGGAAAAGTTGCCGGAAATTTTGCTTGACGAGTATAATAATTTTCCGCGCTTTCTTATGCCAAATGATAATCTATATAGTGCGATTTGGCAGTTAGAGCAAGAGGTTGGGGCACCCAAGGTTAGATTGGTAAATACAAAGAGCGGTCGGAGTTGGTATAAATTTAATTCTAATCTAGCGGGTATAAATTTTCCTCATGTATTGCTAGATACATTAATAATTACAACAGATGAGCAAGGTCAAGAGAGAACAGAACATCGCCACACTCTTAATCCAAAACACCTATTGGCTGAATACGCACATGCGCAACAGAGGGCAGAGGATCCTTTCCGATCTATTGTCAGAAAAACCATTGATGACAAGCGAACCCAAGCAAGAGCTGACTCTCTCAATATTTCTCGCTATTCTGCCCAACTTCATGAATACTCGATTCCTGGAACAATAGAACACGAGGCGCATAAAATTATTGAACCTCAACTTAAAAACAGATTGGACGAGCTTATGCAGACAGGAAAATCAACCGCGTTCAAATTGCACTAAATGATGAGCGAGAATATAATAACATTATTATGAAAAGTTTTATAATTATTTTGGCAGTGATTGTAGCAATAGGCGGGGGCTGGCTTTTAGTGGGTAAAGAAAATAAAGATGAAATTATAAATTCAAACGCTCTAGGAGAGCAAACACAAAAAACTATGAACGCAACATTTCGTACCAACAAGGGTAATATCACAATAGAATTTTTTGAAGAGCAGGCTCCCAACACGGTGGCCAATTTCAGAAAACTGGCGAGCGAGGGTTTCTATGACGGCGTAAAATTTCATAGAGTTATAAAGGGCTTTATGATTCAGGGAGGTGACCCTTTAACCCGCGATGACACCAAGATGGCTATGTGGGGCACCGGCGGACCCGGTTACACATTTGCCGACGAAATAGGACCGAACAATAAAAATGACGCCGGCACGATATCCATGGCTAACGCAGGCCCGAATACAAACGGAAGTCAATTTTTTATAAATACCGCTAATAACAATTTTCTGGATGCCAAGCATACCGTTTTCGGCAAAGTCGTGAGCGGCATGGACGTGGTCGGCCTCTTAGAGAACACCCCTGCCGATTCTATGGACCGGCCAATAGAAAAAATCGTGATAGAAAACATCTCTTTCAACTAGACCACAAAAATTATCTTGAGGCAACCCCAGATTTTTAAGGGTTTTTAATGTAAATTTAATGTTTTCCACATTTAAGCTTGTCTAGCTCCTTTGGCCGTTATAGGATAACTACACAGGTCGCAATTACAAAAATTACAAAATATAATAACAACATTAAAATTTTATGACTGGAACTAAAGCAATTATCATCGCCCTGGGAGCAATTTTGGTAATCGGCGGAATTTATTATTGGACCGCAAACCGCGCCCCCGAAACGGAGATGCCGCCGGCTAATACAACCACCCCCACTACTCCGCCTAATCCTTCGCCCGAAGCTCGAGAGTCCGGAGCACCCATTGTTTCCACCAAAGGCGAAACTTTCGTCTCTCGCTCCACGGCTATTTTAAACGGCGAAGTCAACCCCAATGGCGGACAGACTTCTTACTGGTACGAATACGGCTCTGCCAATTCTTTGGGTACTGTTTCGTTGCGGCAATTAATCGGCGGCGGTTATTTGACTTACGCCGCTCCGAGGCAAATTTCCGGCTTGCAAGCCAATACGACTTATTATTATCGCATCGGCGCGGAAAATCAGTATGGCAAAGTTTACGGCGAGATATTATCCTTCCAAACCAGCAATACTCCTCCTTTAACTTACTTGCCGCCGACCGCGGAAACTACTGCGGCCAGCAACATAGAGCAGAGGTCTGCCACTCTCTCCGGCCGGACCAATCCGAATGGCGCTACCACTTATTACTGGTTTGAATACGGGCCGACTACCGCCTTGGGCCAGGCCACTTCGGCCGGCGCGGCCGGCAGCGGTAGTAATACCATTACCGTCACCGCTCCGGTTACCGGACTTAATCCCAACACCATTTATTATTATCGTTTCAACGCCCAGAACGGCTATGGCACGGCTAACGGCAATATTTTAAGTTTCATCACCGACCCAGTTAATCCACCCCCGCCGTCCGAAGGCGAGGCCCCGGATTCTACCACTCTGGAAGCCAGAAATGTCGGGAGGACTACTGCCACTCTTCGCGGCGAAGTCAACCCGAACGGCTCCTCCACCACCTATTATTTTGAATACGGCAAGTCCACTATCTTCGGGCTGTTTATTCTGGACAAAAGAACTGAAGATAAATCCGCGGGTAGCGGCACTCGGCTTAGTTCTGCAAGCGCCACCCTTTCGGGCTTGGATCCGGATTCCACATATTATTACCGCATTGTCGCTGTCAATCAATATGGCACTGACTGGGGAGCTATTCTTAACTTCACCACCAATAAACCTTAAAATTGTTTTTGTCTCCCAAAAAAGCTAGAATGGGACATGCAGAAAAAAGACTTGATATATGTCTTGGATTTCGGCTCGCAGTATTCGCATTTAATTACGCGGAGAATTCGTGAGGCGGGTGTATTGGCTGAGCTGGTCAGTCCTGATTTTGATATTAAAAAACTTGCCGAAGCCAAAGGTATTATACTTTCCGGTGGGCCTCAAAACCTCTCTGAGAAAAGCTCTCTTAAGATAAATAAGAAGGTGTTTGATTTAGGGATTCCAATTTTGGGGATTTGCTACGGCATGCAACTCACAGCCTTTATGCAGGGGGGCAAGGTGAAAGCGGGCAGAGAGAGGGAATATGGTTCTACAGAAGTAGTGATCAAAAAGGGAAGCGTAGTTTTGAGAGGACTATCAAAAAACCAGATAACTTGGATGTCTCATGGCGACCAAGTCGTAAAATTGCCGAAGGGATTCACCACTACAGCTACATCCAAAAATTGCCCGATTGCGGGAATGGAAAACGCAAAAAAGAAAATATACTGCCTGCAGTTTCATCCGGAGGTAAAACACACCGCTGGAGGTAAAAAAATTATTGAAAATTTTCTAAAAATCACCAGCGCCAAGCGAAATTGGTCTATGAAGAATTTTATCAATGATTCAGTAAAGGAAATACGAAAAACTATCGGCAATGACCGCGCGGTCTGCGCGCTATCCGGCGGAGTGGATTCGGCAGTTGCGGCGACTATGGTTCACAGAGCCATCGGCAAAAACTTAACCTGCATTTATGTAGACACGGGTTTGATGCGCGAAGGGGAGACGGAGCAGATTATAAAAACCTTCAAGCAATATCAAAAAATAGATTTGCGGATAATTAATGCCGAAGCTGAATTTTTGAGCAAACTCAAAAGCGTGACTGACCCGGAGAAAAAAAGAAAAATCATCGGCGAGCTTTTTATCAGAATATTTGAAAAAGAATCTAAGAAATTAGGGAAAATAAAATGGCTTGTACAAGGAACTCTCTACCCAGATACAATAGAGAGCTCCAAGAGTGTGGGTAAGAATGCCGCGGTAATCAAATCTCATCACAACGCTGGCGGCTTGCCCGAGAAAATTGGATTTAAATTGTCCGAGCCTCTGCGCGAACTATATAAAGATGAAGTAAGAAAGCTCGGTAAACTTCTAAAGTTACCAGATAGTTTGACTTATCGCCAACCGTTTCCGGGTCCTGGATTAGCTATCAGAATAATAGGTGAAGTAACAGGAGAAAAACTTAACCTCGTAAGAAAAGCTGACAAGATTGTCTGTGACGAGATAGAGAGAGTGGGAGCTGACACACAGCAATACCTTGCAGTATTATTACCAGTACGGTCCGTAGGAGTTCAGGGAGATGCCAGGACTTATGGCCACCCCATAGTGGTACGTGCAGTTACCACCAGTGACCTCATGACGGCAGATTGGGCGCCACTACCTCATTCTTTACTCGCAAAAATTTCTTCCCGCATTACCAACGAAGTTCATGGCATCAATCGCGTGGTTTACGATATCACTTCCAAACCCCCGGGAACCGTGGAGTGGGAGTAAAACTATAATTTTAAGATGATTAAGAAAATTACCAAAAAAATTGTTCTGGCTGGAGGATGTTTCTGGGGGCTGGAAGA
>MFVV01000044.1:0-10768 GCA_001786225.1 Candidatus Nomurabacteria bacterium RIFCSPLOWO2_12_FULL_46_14
ATCGAACCTGTATCACAAGTTCCGGAAACTTGCGTTCTATCCATTGAACTACAGAGCCATCCGCAAGTGCGTCGGGCAGGATTCGAACCTGCGTAGCCCGAAGGCGACAGATTTACAGTCTGTTGTAATTGACCGCTCTACCACCGACGCGTGCATCCGCCGACTTTATATTCGGCGAGACAAGTATAAAATATCACAAAAAATACTTTTTTGCACCCTACACCGAAGACCGCGGGCGCATGTGGACCGAGCTGCGGACCCGGCCTTTTTCTTTTTCAATCAGGAGTTCCTTGTTTTTCACCGATACGACTACGGTGTCGCCTTTCTGTAAACCATTGCCGATGATGTAAGAAGCGACCGGACTTAAAATTTTATTCTGAATCAGGCGGTTGAGCGGCCGGGCGCCGTAATGCGGGTCATAACCTTCTTTGGCTAGATGTTCCAGCGCCTCGTCGGAAATGCGCAAACCGATGCCTTTGCCGGCCAGCCTGCCTTGGACTACGCCGATTCTCAAATCAACTATTTTTTTCAGAGCTTCCATGGTTAGGATATCAAAGACGATTATCTCGTCAATGCGATTTAAGAATTCGGGGCGGAAGTGGTCTTTGAGCGCCTGTTCCACTTTTTCTTTGGTATGGGCGTAATTTTCACGCTCGGACTTGTTGGAGAAGCCGATGGATTCCATTTTCTCCACGAACTGGGAGCCGATGTTAGAAGTGAGGATGATGATGGCGTTTTTGAAATTGACTACTCGGCCTTTGCCGTCGGTCAGCCGGCCTTCATCAATCACTTGGAGCAGGAGGTTGAATACTTCCGGATGCGCTTTCTCAATTTCGTCAAAAAGAATCACCGCGTACGGCCGGTGCCGGATCGCCTCCGTCAACTGGCCGGCCTCGTCATAACCCACGTAACCCGGCGGCGAGCCGATGAGCTTGGAGACGGAGTGCCGTTCCATATACTCCGACATATCCACTCGGATAATGGCGCGGTCGTCGTCAAACATAAATTGGCCGAGCGCTTTGGTCAGCTCGGTTTTGCCGACCCCTGTCGGCCCCAGGAAGATGAAAGAACCGATGGGCCGGTTGGGGTCGGCGATGCCGGCCCGGGAACGGCGGATGACGTCAGCCACCCGAGAGATGGCCGTATCCTGGCCGATAACCCTTTTCTTGAGTTCTTCTTCCATTCGCTCCAGTTTGACCCTCTCCTCTTCCAGCATCTTAGCGAGAGGAATGCCGGTCCAACGGGCGACAACCTCGGCGATGTCTTCCGCGGTAATTTCTTCCTTGAGGATGCGGCGGGACTTCTGCAATTTTTTGAGGCGGATTAGTTTCGTTTCCAAATCTTTTTTCAGAGCGGGTATTTTGCCGTAACGTATTTCCGCCGCCCGGGAGAGATCGGCCCGCATTTCCGCGTTTTCCGCCTCCAGGCGCAGACTCTCCAAATCTTTTTTAATGGTTCTAATTTCCGCCACGGTGGATTTTTCGTTCTGCCATTTGAGTTCCAGTTCTTTGGTTTTTTCGTACAGATTGCCGATTTCTTTGTCTATGTCCTTGATTCTACCCTTTCTTTCTTTTTCTTTCTGTTTGTCACTTCTTTCCGCAGCGATTTCTTTTTTTAGCGCTTCTTTTTCAATTTCCAGACGCATTATTTTAACATGGGCGTCTTCCAGGACCGGCGGCTTGTTCTCCAGCATTATTTTGAGCGAAGATGAGGCTTCGTCAATCAAGTCCACTGCTTTGTCCGGCAAAAAGCGATTGGTGATGTATCGGGCGGAGAGGTTGACAGCGGAGAGAATAGCGTCGTCCGTGATTCGAACGCCGTGAAAAAGTTCGTATTTTTCTTTGAGTCCGCGTAAAATAGCCACCGCGTCCTCCACGCTGGGCTCGTCAATGTATACCGGCTGGAAGCGCCGCGCCAGCGCCGGGTCCTTCTCAATATGCTTTTGGTATTCGCGCAAAGTAGTCGCACCGATGGCCCGCAGTTCGCCACGAGAGAGGGCGGGCTTCAGCATATTGGAGGCGTCCATGGTGCCCTCCGCCCCGCCGGCGCCGACAATAGTGTGAATTTCATCAATAAAAAGAATAATCTTGTTGTCCGAGCGTTCAATTTCTTTCATTATGCCTTTCAGCCTCTCTTCAAATTCGCCCCGGTATTTGGTGCCGGAAATAAGGAGCCCGAGGTCGAGCGATACCAGCTCTTTGTCTTTGAGAGACTCCGGCACGTTGTTTTTGACTATCCGCTGGGCCAGACCTTCCACCACCGCGGTTTTGCCGGTGCCAGCTTCGCCGATTAAAATCGGATTGTTCTTCGTCCGACGGGAGAGTATTTGCATAATGCGCATAATTTCATTGTCCCGGCCGATGACCGGGTCTAGCTTGTCTTCGCGGGCAAGCTTGGTCAGGTTGCGGGTATAGCGTAGGAGTAGTTTGAATTTCTTGGGTTCGGAAACGTCGGTGATATTCTGACTGCGAAGTTCCTCTAGGACTTTCATTACTCCGTCCTTGTTGATGCGGAAGCGAGCCAGAGTTTCGCGGGCTTCGCCGGGAACTTCTAAAACAGCGATGAAGAGATGCTCCGTGGAAACGAAGTCGTCTTTCAGGGCTTCCGCCAGCTTGGCGGACCTCTCAATCACCTGCGCCAGGTCCGGATTGAGATAAATCTGATACGCCGGCGACATCGTGTTCCGAGACTCCGGCAGTTCAATCATCTCCAGGACGGAATCGGTCAAAAGCATAGTATCAACTTCCAGCTTATCCAGAATGGAATTGACCATGCTCTCTTCTTGGAGGAGAAGCGCCGCCAGAAGGTGCAGGGCGGAAACGTGGTTTATCCCCCGCTCAATGGCGAGCTCGTGGGCTTTCTTGATGGCGTCTTTGGCTTTGGTTGTAAATTTATTAAGCGGAGGCATGATTGGGTGAAAAGTATAAAGTTATAAAGTATTCGGCAAACTTAATTATTGGGAAGATTTAGGGAGAGAGGCCAAAGCTTCGTTAATGGCCGTCATTGGCACGAAGGAGGCGCTGTCGCGGGAGAGAGCCATACCCAGGACTTCGCCGTCCAGATTCAAGACCAGGGCGCCGGCATTAGCTCTAGTCACATTTATCTTGAGGTCTTCGCCCCCCTCAAAAATGAAAGAAGAGATGGTATTGCCCAAAATTAGGATTTTCTGCCCGGCTTTCATCGTTTTGATGTCCCGGGAGACCGGCACAGTAAAAGACAATTTACTTTCTTCCTTGAGCGGCGCGCCGATTTTGAGAAAAGAAAATCCTTTTTTGTCCGTGGCGACAAAGTTGGCTTTGAATTTGCCACTGCCGTTCTTGATGTAGTAAGTTCCCTTTTCCGGAACTTGTCCGCCGTCCGCCGCCAAAATCCCCTCGACAGCGACGGCAAAACCCAAACCCGCGGAAACCTCAATGATTTGGCCGTCCAAGTCCAGAACATCGCGGCTTATAGCAAATAGCGCTGACTGATTCTTGGCCAGGGCGTCCACCACCAAGTCTTCCTCCTTGATTACTACGGTTTCTACTGTGGTTTTGCCTTCCACCTGCTCTATTTTCTCCACCGTCTGCCGGATTACCCGGTTGATGGGCACGGTTACCGAGGAGGGCGCGCGCTCCAGTAAGGTAACGGTGGTTATGCCCGTGACTATGGACGTGACAAAGGAGAGCAGTATGGCCAGAAGAATCAATTGCGATTTATTCAAATCTTTGACGTCCATAACTCAATTGTACCATATTTTTAATTTTTTCAAAATCTGAAACAGAGTTTGCAGAGTCCGGTCAATATCCGCCTTAGTCGTTTCCCGCCCCAGGGAAAACCGGACTGACCCATCAGTATCTTGGGCCAGAGGATTTATCGCCTTTATCACCTGAGATGCTCCCGCCTCCCCTTCCTTGCAGGCACTTTTGCTCCCGACCATAACTCCCTGGGCCGAAAGCTCAATCACCAGGAGGTCGCCCGGAATTCCGGGGATGGTGATGTTAACATTATTCGGCAGTCTTCGTTCCTTATCCCCATTTAAAATCATTCTGGTATTCTTGAAAATTTGAGAATGTTCTAATTTATTTATGAAATAATCCCGGAGCTTGGTTAATCTCTTGACCTCTTGTTTTTTTATTTTATCCGCCTGCTTCAGCGTCCGAGCCAAATTTTGCGCGGCGGCGACATTTTCTGTTCCGGGACGCAAGCCGAATTCCTGATTACCGCCAAAAAAGAGAGAGGAAAGCCGGACATTTCTTTTTTTATAAAGAACGCCAATCCCGTGATGTCCATAAATTTTTGCCGCGTTAAAAGTCATCAAATCCACGCCCAATTTCTCCACATTGAGTTCTAAATAGTTTGTGGCCTGCACGGCATCCGTATGGAATATTATCCCCCCCTTTATCCTCCCCCTACGGTAGGGGGAGGTTGGGTAGGGGTACATTTTATTATAATGTCGAATTTCTTTGGCGATTTCTTTTATCGGCTGAATGGTGCCGATTTCGTTGTTGGCGTAAATTACGGAAACTAAAACCGTATTTGGCCGCAGGGCATTCCTAACTTTTTTCGGGTCAATAATGCCGTTCGGCTGGACCGGTACATAAGTGACCGCGGCTTGATGTTTGGCGGTTTCCATAACCGAAGCGTGTTCAATATTGGTTGTCACCACATGGCCTCGCGGCAGACCCAAAATGGCCAAATTGTTCGCCTCGGTGGCCCCGGAAGTAAAAATAATTTCATCCGGGCGAGCGCCAATCAGGCGGGCTATTCTGGCCCGAGCCTTATTCAGTTTATCTTTTTCGGCCACACCCAAAGAGTGAATCGCTCCGGGGTTAGCCGCGATTTTAAGCGCGCCGGAAGCGTAATCCAAATAAATTTTTCTGGTTCGGTAGTTTGATTTCGGCATAAAAGTAGTATATATTGAAACCATATGATTACAAGCCTGGAAGTAATTTTTTTTGTTTTAGCGGGAGTTTTAATCCTGGTCATCGCCGCCTGGGTATGGAAAACCGAAAGCCGCCTAAAAAGATTTTTCTCCGGCAAAAAGGGCCGGGACCTGGAAGAGGCCATTATGGCTCTGGAAAAAAATATTTCGGAACTCGGCCGGGCCCGGGAGAAAATTGAACGGGAAATGGGGATAATGAACCAGAAATTAAAAAAAAGCGTCCGGGGACTGCAAACGCTCCGATTCAATCCCTTCGCGGACCAAGGCAGTAATCAGAGCTTCGCCATCGGCCTCCTCAATGAAGAGAAAGACGGCGTGGTTATTTCCAGTCTGTACTCCCGCGAGAGAATGAGCGTTTTCGCCAAGCCCATCCGGGGCGGCAAATCCGAATATGAGCTTACTGCCGAGGAAAAAGAAGTTCTGAAAAAGGCGGAAGTATAAGGAATGACAAAACTAAACGAACAAAAGAATATATCCCGGCCGCCGGTGGTGGCGGTTATGGGACACATCGACCACGGCAAATCCACTCTCTTGGACTACATTAGGCAGACTAACGTGGCAGGAGAAGAAGCCGGTGGCATCACCCAGCATATTTCCGCCTACGAAGTAATTCATAAAGACGAAACCGGCCGAGACCGCAAGATAACATTTCTGGATACACCCGGGCACGAAGCTTTTTCCAAAATGCGGGAGCGCGGCGCTAAAATTGCGGACATCGCCATTTTGGTAGTTTCCGCGGAAGACGGCGTCAAACCCCAGACAATCGAAGCTTATAAAACCATAGCAGCAAGCAACACCCCCTGCCTCGTTGCCTTAAATAAAATAGACAAACCCGGAGCCAACATTGAAAAAACAAAGGGCGAACTGGCGGAAAACGGAATTTATCTGGAGAATTGGGGCGGCAAAATACCTTACGCGGAAATATCCGCCAAGACCGGGGTGGGCGTGGACAATTTGCTTTCTCTTATTCTTATTCTGGCAGAACTTGAAAATTTCACCGGAGAGAGTGAAGAAAATGCTTCCGGTTTCGTGCTGGAGGCCAATCTGGAGGCCCGGCGCGGTATCGCGGCATCTCTGGTCATCAAAAACGGCTCTTTGCGAAAAGGCATGGTGGTCGCGGCGGAAGACGCGCTAGCCCCCGTCCGCATTATGGAAAACTTCAAAGGCGAAATGATTGATGAAGCTACCTTCTCCTCCCCTGTCCGCCTGGTCGGCTGGAATAAAATGCCGAACATCGGCGCGGAGTTCGCGTCTTTCGGGAATAAACGCGAAGCGGAGGCATACGCAAAAAAATTTAGCCTAGGAAAGTCGGACTTTGGGAATTTAAAAAAGTCCGACTTTGTTGAAGAAACAAAAAAAATAATCCCCGTCGTGATAAAAGCGGACGTCTGGGGCTCCGTAGAGGCAATGGAAAAAGAGATTGAAAAAATAAAAAGCGAGAGTGCCGTCTTCAAAATCGTCAGCCAGGGAGTCGGGCCCGTTTCGGAGAGCGATATCAAGTCCGTCGCCGCGGGGACAGAGGCCGTAGTTTTGGGTTTTCGCGTCAAGGCGGACGGGAGCACCCGAGAACTCGCGGAGCAGAGGGGCATCGCAATGGCTTTTTTTGACGTTATTTACAAAATGACAGAGTGGCTCGTAGCGGAGATGGAAAGCCGACGGCCGCGGGTGGAAACAGTGGATACCACCGGCCAAGCAAAAATTTTAAAGACCTTCAGCCGGACCAAAGAACGGCAGATTTTGGGCGGCAAGGTTCTGGTCGGCAAAATAACTCTCGGGGGCCTGGTAAAAATAACCCGCCGAGATTTTGAAATCGGCCGCGGCAAAATAGTCAATCTGGAAAAAAACAAAGCAAAAACCAGCGAGGTGGAGGAGGGTTCGGAATTCGGCCTGATGCTGGAATCCAAACTGGAAGTCGCGCCGGGAGATGTGCTGGAAGCCTTCGTGATAACTAAGAAATGAAAAATAAAAAACAAAGTGTTTTTTATTTTTAAGATGATGAAAAACAGAACTGAAAAAATCGCCAACATTATCAAAGAACTCTCCGCTCAATTCTTGGAGCGAGAAACCAACAAAACTTCGCTTATCACCGTCACCGGCGCGGATTGCTCGCCGGACTTCCGGCGGGCTACAGTTTTTATCACCGTCCTGCCGGAGAGCAAAGAAACCGCGGCGCTCAACTTCACCCGAAGAAAGCGCCGAGAGCTCCGGGAATACATCAAGAAAAACATCAATATTAAAACAATCCCCTTCCTGGAAATAGAAATAGACCGCGGAGAAAAGAATCGCCAAAAAATTGACGAACTCCTGCGGAATGGTTAAATTGTGTACATGGCCTGGTAGCCAAGTAGTAAGGCATTCCTCTGCAAAAGGAATATACGTGGGTGCGATTCCCACCCAGGCCTCAAATACCCAAATTTAAGGAATATTTAAATGCTCTTTCGGTTTTTTTAATTTGCCGAAAAGCATTATGTAAATCAAAGTGCCGGCCACCACAATGAGAAGCGAGAGATGGTCAAGCAAGGCGTTGCCGAAAAAGTAAAACACCCCTGCCCAAAAAGTATTCCAGACGATAATGGGCGGCAGAGCCATAAGAGCGAATTTAAAGAAATTTACCCGGAGAATGCCCGCCGCCGTGGAAGACAGAGCGCCGAAATTGGGATGAATATAGGTACTAAAGAGTATCCGGGGCCCCTTGTCTTCCATTTGAATTTTAAATTTTTCAAGTGGCTTCTCTAGTCCCAAACGCAGGAACACGTGGTACCAGCCGAAGCGCCCCAGGGCATAATTTAAAAGCGCCGTTAGATAAAATCCCAAAATTATAAGGAAAAGAACCAAAAAGACATTCAAGCCTGCGCTCCTAGAGAGAACAACCCCGAGAGCCACCACCACCGAACCCGGCAGATACCAGTTGACGAAAAGCGCCCCCTCAATCAAAGCCCCGACGAGAACGGTGTAGTAGCCGTACTGCTCGTAATAATTTTCGGCGAGGGCGATGATCTCTTTCGTGTCGGGTAAACCGAGCGACCGCCACACCAGAACAAAACCCAAGTAGCCAATCGCAATTAACGCCGGAATGGAAGCGTATCTGAAAAATTTTTTATACGTGGTCATTAAAAAATATCTATTTTAAATTATTTTTGTGGGCACGGAGAGATTTGAACTCTCACTCTGTTGCCAGAATTAGCTCCTGAAGCTAACGCGTCTACCAATTCCGCCACGTGCCCGCGAAATATTTAATTGTGTGGGCGAGGGGAGATTTGAACTCCCAAGGATTGCTCCACTAGTTCCTAAAACTAGCGCGTATACCAATTCCGCCACTCGCCCAGCACTTTGTCGCCACGAATATTTTCTCGCCGTCGCTCGAAAATTTCTCGGCCCCAGCTCGCGGTTTTGCGTGTTCGCAAAACATCGCTCTGCTTCGGACACGCTAGAAATTTTCCGCAGGGAAAATTTCTTACGCGTGTCCGCCCAGAGGGGATCGAACCCCCGACCGTCTCCTTAAGAGGGAGCTGCTCTACCAGCTGAGCTATGGGCGGAAAATTTTAAATAACATTAAGAAACAAAGTGCCCGAGGTGGGAGTCGAACCCACATCCCTTGCGAGACACGATTTTAAGTCGTGCGCGTATACCGGTTCCGCCACTCGGGCGAATATCAGAATTATATAAGAAGCGCAACAAAATTACAAACTTTTCTCGATTTTGATTAAATAAATTACTGAACTAGTTAATTTTTTATTCTTTTCTACTACTTTCGCGATCGCGAAGTTGGTAGAAATCAACCTTTTCAACCCAATGATTTCAAACTGCCACTCTTAGTCACTTCCATTATCTCTATAAATTGCAGAATATTGATTTTTCCCAGGTCTAAAACCAATTGCCTGGGGATTTTGACTTTGCCCACCCAGACGCTTTTGTGAATCATTCTTAACCCTAGTCTTTTCAAGATCCCTCGCAATAAATCGCGTTCTTTTTTAAATTCTTCCGGGATGTCGTAGCTGACTATAATCAATTTATCGCTGTCTTCCCTTTCGTAATTAGGGTGAATCTTATCTTGAAAATTTTTTACTGCCTTCTTGCCTTTAGGCCGGAGAACCAATATGCCATTTTTGGATTCGTCAATTAACCCTTCCGACTTTAATTTGAATAAATATTTTTGAAGTCTTTGCCTCCTTTCCCGTTCCCATTTATAGTTTTCACGCCGGCGCGCGCGTTTGTCGGATTCATATTCCATCTTACTTAAAGTGGCACCATAACCCGCGCTCAAAAAAGCGCCGACAAAATCCACTCCGCCCAAGGCTCTGTCTTCTATAAAATTAAGGATTTTATATTTTAGTTCCCCTTTCATTTTTTAAGTTCATTTTTTAAGTATGGTAAAAGTATAGCATAAAGTATGGCATTTTTCTACTATCTTCGCGATCGCGAAGTTGGGGGAAAAGTGAAAAAACATAAGCAAATAACATCAGCAAATATTGTTGCTAATATCTGGATGCGCAGAAAGGTTGCGCTTGAAAATAGAAAGGAGGTACACTGTTTTAGGCACGGACATATGGCGGTTTAATTAATTGATAATCTTCCAGAAATTCATTTGGCGTTTTGCCGTTTAAACCGCAATGCTCTAAGTTGTTGTAATATATATTCCACCTTTTCATTTTCTTTTGCAAATCAGAGAAGCTTTTAAATTTGTTTTGATCATAAAATTTCTCTTGGTCTTCTCGGTGGCTTCTTTCCACCGTGCCATTCTGAGCTGGCTTCCCGGGATCAATCAGGTAATGGATGATATTGTTTTCTCTACAGAATATATCCAGAGCATGAATGGTTTTCACGGTCATATCACTTCGTTTGGTCATGCTGGTGTAGTAATTGGTGAAGATTGATCCGTTGTCTGTTTTAATTGCTTGGATCTTGTATTTAAATTTGGCCATGACTTCTTTCAAAAAGAGAATTGAGTGATGATTTGCCTGCTCGTCATATACAGCAAGATGTCTCCACCTTGAAGCAGTATCAATGGCTGTATATTGAAAATATCTTTTGTCTACAACGCGTCCAGGCACATATTTCACATCAATTTCTAGTAGCTCTCCTGGCTGTCTCAGAGCTTTGATATATTTGTATTTAACTTTTCGGACTCGATACTTGCGTACCAGTCCTTCCTTTTTCAAAATCTTTCCGATGGTTCGTTCGTGAATTTGAATTCCTTCCTTTTCTAATTGCCAGTGTATCTTTAAGGCACACTTTTTTGTTTTCTTTCTGACAGCAATCACTCTTTCTTTAATCCAGATCGGAGTTTCATTTTCTTGAGTCTTTGGTTCAGTTGATTTTGGTTCTAGTCCTGCTTCTCCTTTCGCTTTGTAGAGCGCTACCCAGCGCTCTAGGCTTCGCTTTCCATGCGGGCATACTTTTGCTACATCTTTTAATTTAACCTCCTTCCTAACTATCGGTAGAACCCACTTCAACCTTTCCTCTTTGATTGTTTTAACCATACGTATGCTCATTCCTCCATTCTAGGAGAAACCGCCATATGTGTGTGCACATTACCACACGGGGTTGACTTTTTGGCTAAAAGTGATATACTACACAAGGACAGTCGGGGTTCAAGCAAGTTTCAGCCGTCCGGCTGAACACTGTTAGGGGCCCCAAAACATGGGGGGTTGTATGAGAATGTTGTGGGCCGCGCTCTGCGCGGCGACGCTGGCCGGGTGCGCAAGCACCGGCCAGCGGTTGGCACAGGCCGCGGCGCCGCAGTATGCGGCGTCTGCGCAGGCGGAAGCGGCGTGCGCGCAAGCGCACGTTGTACTCGGCCAGTCGCCGCAGGAAGCGGCGGCGGCGTGTGCGGCCTTGCTGGGC
>MFVV01000044.1:10833-11840 GCA_001786225.1 Candidatus Nomurabacteria bacterium RIFCSPLOWO2_12_FULL_46_14
GCCGCAGGAAGCGGCGGCGGCGTGTGCGGCCTTGCTGGGCATGGAGGCCCAGCGCGCTGTTGAGACAGCTCGGGCGGCGGCATCGGCCGTCCGGCCGGTGCACACCTCCTGCTGGTTGGGGTGCAAGCTCGTCCAGCAGCAGCCGAAGGAGGGGATTTGGTACTATTCCCTCTCACCGCCACGGATTCCTCCGCGGCGGTAGAAAGAGTACCGTTGTAAGGCGCCGCGCACTCATTTGTGCCGGCGCCGCTTTATTTTAGCCAGAAGCAAAAAACTTGACTTTTTACCATAAATATGCTATACTTGTAAGCATGAGTAAAACAAATATAAAAAGAATAAATATTAGCTTTATCGCCTTTATAATACTTGGTATTTTAGCTTTGGGCCTGGTATTGGCGCCCAAGAGCGCCGGCGCGCAAGGGATATATTATTATTCCCTTTCCCAGGGTGCTAATACCACAACCACTAATTACAATCCCAGCCCGACCTATACTTACGCCACCAACTCCTACAACTTATACCAAGCCCCGGCTGTTTATTCAGTGACGCCGAGTTCTCTGCGCGTCAACCAGGCGGTAGGCCCAATAACTCTTGCTATTAACGGCAACAACTTCTACCCCGCTTCTGTCGCCCGCTGGAACAATATGGATCGGGTTACGAGCTATGTGAGTTCTAATTACCTGGTGATGCAACTCCAACCCGGCGACTTGGCCACGGCCGGCACTCGCCAGATTAGCGTCTGGAATTGGAACGGTGGAATTTCTAACAGCATTGCCTTCTCCGTAATTTCCGCCGGCGGCGCCACAACCGCCGCCAAGGCGGGGCAAGCAACTGCCTCCAAATCTCTGGCTGACGAAAAAACCACCGAAGAAGAAAAGGAATCTACCACCGAAGAAGTGAATGAAAAAATCGGCCCCCTAGCCGCCAGCGCGATTGTGGGCGGAGAGGGCTTTATGCCTTCCGGCATCGTGCAATGGTTCCTTCTCTTCATCTTCGTTCTCTTGGCC
>MFVV01000045.1 GCA_001786225.1 Candidatus Nomurabacteria bacterium RIFCSPLOWO2_12_FULL_46_14
AACGAAGGGCTGACCGCCTCGGGCATTGGGACAGCTGATATTTACGGTGAGATAGTCCGCCAAGGGCTCCATCGCGGTAAAAGCTTTGGCGTAATCTTTTATCGCGGTCGCCGTATCCAGATTCTCTTGGCAATTGGTCATAGCCACACTCGCCCCCACCGGAATTTTGAATTTTTTATTTTTTAATCGCTCCGCGATTATTTCACAGCCATAATTCTTGAGGCCGTAGTAAACCGCCAAGCTCTTGGATTGAGGCAGACGCCAGAGGCGGGGCTTGGGATTGCCGGCGCAAGGATAACCGGTAATGGAACCGATTTCCACAAATCCGAAACCGACCGACGGCATAATCGCGGTAAGCTCCGCGTTCTTGTCAAAGCCGGCCGCCAGGCCCACGGGGTTCGGAAAATAAATACCGTGAATTTTTTGCCCTAAAATAGTATTTTGATAATCAAAAAAATAGGCCGTCATTTTGCGCAAAACAGCGTAACGGCCGAGTCTCCGGCCGAAGCCGAGCATTCGGTCATGGATAAATTCCGGGTCGTAGCGGAAAAATATCGGCTTAAGAACTCCTTTATATAGAATATGAATTATTTTATTGCGCCAGCGGACAATGGTTTCTGTCATTATGTTATATGGTATAATGCTTGCATATTAAAAACAATGCGAACTTATGAGCGAACAAGGACCACCGCCAATTAAAAAAGATACAGAGGAAGAAGAACCGGAAGAAGGCGAGGGAGAGATAATCGAAGGGCCCGGCGGTATGACTTTCCAGCGGATAAAAGGAGAGCAAGCCTATAAAATAAATACTGGCCTTTGGAAGGAAAATGACGTGGTGGAGGCCATTATGCAGGCGAGTTTTGAAATGGCTCCCAAGTCGGAAAAGGAATTCTATGGAAAAGAATATAATCCGGCAGACCAGATAACGAAAGAAGATTACACCTTAGAACCATATATAAATAAAAAAGGTGTAGAGCAACAACCATATATTGCTGATGAAGAAGAGGGAGCGGAAATAAAGATACCTAGTGGAGAATTGGCCCATGCCGGAATTGTGCGTGGTAGAATTGTGGATACCATTATCGTTCGGGGCGTAGGTAACCTGATTTTTAATACTATTACCTTTCGGAGACACCGAGCCAAAAATCCAAGAGACCCGGATAAAGAAGTGCTGAAAGTGCTAAGACGAGCCCAGGAGATTCTGGCAAAAAAAGAAGCGGTTCAGAAAGAAAAAGAAAAAATACAGCGGGAGGAAAAAGACAGAATACGCCAGGCAGAAAAAGAGGAAGAAGAGAGACGGCGTGCGGCGAGAAGAGAAGAACAGAGGGGGGAGATGAAAAAACGGCTTGCGGCCGCAAAAGAAGCAAGGCTGGCAAACAAAGAGAAACAAATAAAGAAAAATCTAGTGTTGAGAAGAGAAGAACAGGGGGAGGAAGGGAAACAAACGACAGTGCGAAAAGAAGCAAGGCGAGCTAAAATAGCAAGAAGTAGAGCGGAGAATAAGTACCGCAACAGACTGAGAGATATGCGGCGTTTTTTGTTAAAAATAACTGCAGAGATAAATACAAGCCCGGGTTTGATATCCGTGAACCAGGAAAGAATTAGGGGCCTGTCGGACGAAAAGCTGACTGCCTTAATAAGAGAATCAGTCGCGAGGGAATGGGAACGTAATCCTTTTTTCTACCGAGCTGTTATAGAAGAACTAACGGTCCGAGGTTTGGCATAATTCTAAAATTTTGGTGCCCCCGGTAAGAATCGAACTTACATCAGCGGCTTAGAAGTCCGCGGTTCTATCCATTGAACTACGGGGGCAAATGGGAAAGCCGGTGCACGCTAAGAGATTCGAACTCCTGGCCTTCCCGGTGTAAACGGGACGCTCTAACCAACTGAGCTAAGCGTGCAATAGTTTATTTATACATTAAAAAAGAAGTTAATTCAAGGAACCTTTTTATTTTTTTAATAAGGTTATATAATTAAGTATCTATGATTAAAAAATCAAAGGGTTTTACCCTAATCGAACTCCTGGTGGTCATCTCGGTTATTTCTCTCTTGGCCTCAATAATTTTTGCGAGCTTGAACGATGCCCGAGCCAAAGCCCGGGACGCACGGCGGAAGAGCGATATTCACCAGTTTCAGCTTGCTCTGGAATACTATCTAGACACGAATGGCATCTATCCGGCATCCGGTGGCGCAAGCCCGTCCCCCAACGGCCCAAATAGCAGTTGGAGCAATAGCGCCGAGGCCTCCTCTTGGGGTAGCGGGAGTTTGCAAACCGCCATGGCTCCATATCTCTCCAAACTTCCGACTGACCCGACAAATTCTCCCATAGGACCATTCGTAATCAATGCTTATTATTATTTTCGCTTTTCTTCCGAGGGAGGTTGCTCCAGCCAATATATGATGGTTTACAAACTGGAAAAGGGCGCGAGTGTTGTCAGCCCGGGATATCTTACTTGCGGCGGCACAACTTATCAATACAGCGGCGGGCCGCTCAACAGCGCCAATGCCAATGGCATCATCACTATCGGCCGGAGGGGGTTGTAATTTAAACTGCCAAGTTTAAGACGGGTCGGCGACAGGGGACGGCGAGGTTATTATCTCCGCGGATTTTCTTGCGCGCGCCCGGAAATACTCTAGCGCTTGGTTGATTTTCTCTTTTTCCGTTTCGTAAGCCTTCATGGACGGATAAGGCGTCGAGGGCGGCGACTGCCGGATGACCAAGAAAAGATAAATAGCCCAAGTGAAGGAAAGAATAACAACCGCCGCCATGGAGAGAAGCAGATAATCCCAATAAACATTCGGGTCAATATGCAAGCCCCCCTTCTTAAAAATCTTTTTTCTTTTAAAAATTTTCAGACTAATCATGTTTACGGCAAAAAGCTAAGAAGCTTGATTCTAAAAACAGCCGACCATTCCTCGGGCGACGCCTCGTTCCCCACCGCCCTAAAGCTGGCCGCGGAGAACTCAATTTCATAAGGCGAATTTTCCAAAAGAAGCATAAACTTATAAAGCTCCGGAAAGGCGCCGACGGCTTTGACCTCCACCAAGAGCGAAGTTTTATCCGGCAAAACGTTAAGGAGGGCCACCTCCGCCTCGGCCCCGGCGAGAGGCGCCAGCCGCTCCACGGCATCCAGAAACGGCACCACATCAGAACTTGCGGCGAAATGCGCGTCGAGTTCCGCCTTTTCTTCTTTTATCTCTCCTAGGAAACGGCTGACGGATGCCGTTTCATCCCGGCCAGAAATTTGCGACCCAAGCGCGAGCTCTGCCTCGGTTACCGCCGCCCTATTCCGACCTATTTCCTGAAGAAGCCACCCCAAAACGGCCGTTGCTAAAATGAGAAACGCGGTGGCGAGAATCAAGGACACTAACGGCAATTTTTTGAACAGGTCGGACTTCATATCAGGAAGGAATCAAATTAAGATTAAATTGGATATCGGCTCCCTTGACGAAATTGGAAATCGGCAGGTCCACTTTCTTAAACTTGGGGTTGTTCTCCAGAGCGCGGCGGAAGAGAAGCAGTCTTTCCCGGCTCGCGGCATTGCCCCGCAGGCTGACTTTCTTCCCCGTTTTGGCCTCGTTTTCATACGTAATTTCAGTAATTTGTATGTCTGTCATTTTCGCCAAAATAATTTCCTGGAAGACATTGGCGGAAACAACGTATTTATTTTTGCCGGTCTTCGCCAAAAGTTCCAGTTTGGCATTTAAATCTTTCATCTCCGAGAGCGCCCCTTCCCCCGACTCTTCGCCTAAAGAGGCGCTTGTCTCAACTTCCAGAATGGCTAAGATATCCTGCCGCTCGGCCCGGGAGATAATGTAGGCTGGCGCAAGCGCCAGAGCGGCGGTCAAAAAGGACGCACCCAAGGCGAGGGCGGTTACCACCAAGAGTCTGGCGTAAAAGTGCTGGACTTTGTGTTTTTTATCTTCGTTGGGAATTAAATTAATCATATTTAATCGCGTTCAAAGTCGCCCAGGGCCAATCCCAGCGCCGCCGCGAAGGCCAAGGACCTCCGTTTCGGAATTTCGGGTATACTCTTGCCGGGTTCCAGGATGTTGACCCAGACATCGGCCAGTTCGGTTTTGGTCTTCAAACTCACGGAGAGATAATCCGAGAGGCCGATAAGATTGGCATCGCCGCCGCAGAGAATTATTTTTTTTATCGGTGGCCGGCTTTTACCTTCTTCGTCTTTGTGGGTATACCAGTATAAAAAGTGCTTGGATATCTCGTCCCGCAAGACCGAAGCGGTGTTCAGGAGGACGGAAAATATTTCTTTATTCTTGGCGTTGCGCGACAGGCCGTATTCTTTTTTCATTTTTTCAGCTTCCGGCAGGGAAACATTGAAGTTTTTCATTATCATGCCGGAGAGAGCTCGGCCGCCGATGTCCAGAGTGGAAGTAAAAACCGCCGCGCCCGAAGAGATTATAAAAATCCCAGTGCGAGTCTGGCCGAAATCCACAATCATATATGTTCCCATATCCCCATCCCGGACCACCGCCCGGCAAATCGCCTGCGCTTCCAGCTCCAGCGAGCCGACCGAAAGTCCGGAGTCTGTAAAGACGGAGAGGTAGCTCTCCACCACACTCTTCTGGATAGCGGCCACTTGGAGCTCCAGAGAACGGCTGTCCTCCGCCAGAATCTGATAATCAAATATGGAGTCCGCGGCGGCAATCGGGACGTGCTCCTCCAGGGAAAGCTCTATGCCCTCCCGGACATTTTCCAAACCTTCTTTCTCCAGACGTAATCTGAAAAGATAAACCTGCTCTTCCGGCATAGACACCCGCACAAACCGGACTCCGTCCCTCTGGCGCAAAAGCGACAGAACTTCCACTAATCTTTTTTGGTCTTTTATCTTGCCGGACTCAATAATGCCCTCCGGAATGGCCCGCTCGCCAAAACGGCCTATCCGGATGCCGTCTCGGACGGAAACCAGTCCCACAAACTTGAGGGATTCATCGGAAATATCCAAGCCGAAAGAGGGCGCCAATAGATATCTCGGTATCGGGAAAAATCGGTTAAAAGAATTCCGGAGCATTCTTGTTATTATACCATTCTTCTTATTATTGTTTAATATTCCTTTTATCCAAATATCTCTGCAATATCAGCGCGGCGGCGGAATGGTCCACCTCTCGGCGGCTATCATAACGCCTAGCCTCGACGGAAGTCAGAAATTCTTTTTCCCGCCGCACCGGTATTTTGAATTTTCTCTCCAATCTTTCTATAAAAAAATCAATTTCTTTCTGGAGCAAATTCGGTAAGCCGGCAAAGTCGGAGGATTCGCCGACCACAATCTCGCCGATTTTCTCCCGCTCAATAATTTGGGCCAGCTTGGCCGGGAGCTCGCCGTTATTTTTGAACACTGCCGCGGGAAAAGCCAAACGGCCGCCTTCGTCCGAGACCGCGAGCCCAACTCTCTTGGCGCCATAATCAATGCCGAGGAATTTCATGATCCAAGAACCCGTTGAGGCATGTCTTTTGGAGGGGGTTTGGCGAGCGACGGCGAGCCAACTTCAGGATTTTTTAAGCTTCAAAAAATCCGTACCCGAAAAAAGATATGCAAAGAAAGGGTTCTTGATTTATGCTAGCACAAAAAGCGCTTTTCTGATATAATTTGCAATTATGGACATATTTACAAACAATACGGGTCTTTTGTTATTATTGGTTGTCTGGGTTATTCCCTGGAAAATTTACGCCCTTTGGACGGCAGCCAAACTCCGACACAAGGGCTGGTTCGCGGCACTGGTCATATTGAACACCTTTGCAATTTTAGACATCTTTTATATATTCTATATTGCCAAGAAGAGCTGGAACCAAGTCAAGGGGGCATTCTTCGGAGTGATGCAGGGTCGTAAGAAATCATAAATAATATTTATCTTCCGCGTGTTTCCGGAGCGGAGGCGTGCGTGAGTGGTTGAAACGAGCGGTCTTGCCACCGCCTACGGCGGGGTCCCGCCAAAGTTATATGAAGGCGGGAAAAACACCAATGGAAAATTGCAAGGTTTATATTCTTAAAAGTTTAAATTACAATCGCTATTATGTAGGACATAGTTCGGATATTGACAAAAGATTACTGGAACACAATAAAGGAAAAGTTCGTTCAACCAAAGCATATAAACCTTGGAAAATAGTTTATTTCGAGGTAAAGTCAGATAAGAAAGAAGCATACGAAAGGGAAATGAAAATAAAATCATTTAAACATGGCGAGGCTTTTAAAAAATTAATCAAAGATGTTTCCAGGGCGGAGAGGTGGCTGAGTGGTTGAAGGCACTTGTCTTGAAAACAAGAGACTCTTCACGGGGTCCGCGAGTTCGAATCTCGCCCTCTCCGCCCTGGGAATAAGTCTTGCCACCGCCTTTGGCGGGGTCCCGCTATAAGCGGGAAAA